>JAFTLM010000375.1 GCA_017455945.1 Clostridia bacterium
GAAAGGTTTTTGCGGAGCTTTTTGCAAAAAGCGACCTCTTGTGCCCGCAGGCACTCGGCGTTTCTTTTGGGAGCTTTTCTTTGCGCCTTTTGTGTCAAAGAAAAGCGGAGTTCCGAATTATGCCTTACAAAACCGCTGTAGACCTACAGAAATAAAGCTATCCAAACCGTTAGTCCACTTTTTCTTTTTGAAGCCAAAGGCGCAAAAAGAAAAAGTTCACAAAAAGAAAAACGCCGTTTTGGGAAGTTTCGCTCACTGCGGTGAGCGACAAGGCTTGTGCAGCCTTGACTCGCACCCACTGGCTTGGGTGCTCTTATGGGTGCGGTGCGAACACACCTCTCGCCGCTAAACTATAATTTACCGTTCATCATTACCATCCTCATTTTATCACAAACCACCGTTTTTTTCAATAAAAATATAAAAATTTTCCAAAAGCCCTTGAAAAATTCTGCAAAAAAAGGTATTATATAGATAGTAAAATATTTACCGAAAGGAATTATGATTATGAAACTCAGTGTTCTTGCTAACCTCTATGGCGCAAAGTCTCTTGACGAGACACTCTCTATTCTCTCCGGACTTGGCGTTCACACTGTCGAAATCGGTGCGGGCGGTTACCCCGGAAAGGCTCATTGCAACCCCGAAGAGCTTCTTGCCGACAGCAAAAAGTTTGACGAGTTCGTGGCTACCTTCAAGAAGTACGACGTTGAGATCTGCGCTCTCGCGGCTCACGGAAACGCTCTTCACCCCGACAAGGCTATTGCCGCACAGTTTGACAAAGACTTCAGAAACGCTGTTCTCCTTGCGGAGAAGCTTGGCGTTGATACCGTTATCACCTTCTCGGGCTGTCCCGGTGACTCCGAGGGCTCCAAGTACCCCAACTGGGTAACCTGCCCCTGGCCCGAAGATTTCCTCGCTATCCTTGACTGGCAGTGGAACGAAAAGCTTATTCCCTACTGGAAAGAGGCAGGAGCCTTTGCAAAGGCTCACAAGGTTGACCACATCGCCTTTGAGATGCACCCCGGCTTCTGCGTTTACAACCCCGAGACGCTTCTCAAGCTCCGCGCGGCTGTTGGCGACGTTATCGGTGCGAACTTTGACCCCTCTCACCTTATCTGGCAGGGCATGGACCCCGTTGCGGCTATCCGCGAGCTTGAGGGTGCCATTTACCACGTTCACGCAAAGGATACAAAGATCGACAAGTACAACACCGCAAAGAACGGCGTGCTTGACACCAAGCACTACGGCGACGAAATCCACCGCTCCTGGGTATTCAGAACGGTTGGCTACGGCAACAACGAAACCTACTGGCGTGACCTGGTTTCCAACCTTCGTCTCGTTGGTTACGACAGAGTTCTTTCAATCGAGCACGAGGACAGCCTTATGAGCATCGACGAAGGACTTGCAAAAGCGGTCACATTCCTCAAGGACATCATCATCAACGACCCCAAGCCTACATCTATGGCGTGGGCATAATGTCCTTAAACATAAAGCCACGGTGTTTTGACAACACCGTGGCTTTATTGCGGTTGTGACAAATTATAGTTTAGCGGCGGAGAGAACGGGGGAACGGGTCGCTTTTTTGAAAAAAA
>JAFTLM010000039.1 GCA_017455945.1 Clostridia bacterium
ATGATAAGGTTGCGGCAGAAAAGGGAATTACAGATTACTATTCCGCAAACTATACGGGTATGGCACTCGCATATCGCGATTACCTTACCGGACCTTATTCTACAGGAACACAGAACGAAAGTGCGGATAAGCAGACATCTGTTCTTACAAGACTTTCTTCCGATTCTTTCGAAAGTCAGATTCCTCTGTACCTCGAAACATTCGGTACTGTTGAAACGGTAGAAAAGATTCTTTCTATTCCCGTAAACGTAATGACACCTCTTACAACCTTCGGCAATATCAAGCAGATCTATAAGGATCTCTCTCAGGAAGGCGTTGGTATATCCAATATTAACGTCAAGCTGACAGGATATGCTAACGGAGGTATGTACTCCACAGTGCCTTACGGACTTAAGTGGGAAAATGCAGTAGGCGGAAAGAAGGGCTTCTCTGACCTTCTTAAGTTTGCTAAGGAGATCAACTCGGTTTCTCCCACAGACGGAAAGAATTTGGGAATTTTCCCCGACTTCGATTTCGTGTACATCAATGAAACAGGATGGTTTGACGGCGTTTCGCTTCACGATCACGCTGTAAAAACCATTGACGACAGATATATAGGTAAGTCTACGTACAGTGCAACCTATCAGGCACTTGTAAGTGACGAAAACCTTGCAATCTCTCCTGCATATTTCAGCAGATTCTATAACGAACTTGCTTCTAACTATCTGAAGTTCAGCACAAGCAAGGATAAAGGCTCTGACCTTAATATCTCTGTAGCAACTCTCGGTACAGATCTTAACTCCGACTTTGACGAGGACGAACCTTATAACCGTGAGGACTCCAAGAGCTTCACAGTTAAAGCGTTCAAGAACCTCTCTGAAACCTACGGAAACGTTATGACAACCGGCGGTAATGCTTACACATGGCAGTACGTAGACTATATTCTTGATATGCCTATCGACTCCAGCCGTTACCTTGCGGCAAGTAACGCTGTTCCTTTCTCGGGAATCGTGCTTCACGGATATAAGCAGTATTCGGGCAGCCCAATTAATATGGAAGGTAACATCGATTACGGAATTCTTAAGGCTATAGAAAACGGTGCATCGCTCTACTTTATCCTTACTTACGATAACGCTACCGTTCTTAAGGAAGATCCCAAGCTCAGCCAGTATTGTTCTGTAAGATATGATATCTGGGCAGGCGATTATAACGAAGACGGCGTGTTCGAAGCAGGCGACTTGGTAGATATCTACCATAAGTTGAATAACGTAACAAGCGATCTTCAGGATAAGCTTATAACAAATCACGTTATGCTTACAGGTAAGAGAGTTCCCGAGGCAGATGAGCTTGAGGCTGATATTATCGCAGAGGAAAAGGCTCGCCTTGAGAAGGAAGCTAAAGATGCAGCCGATAAGGCGGCTAAGGCTCGTAAGGAGCGTCTTGAAGCAAGAACCACAGCACTTGATAAGGCAAATGCTTCGTACATAAGTGCTGAGGCGGTTATCGCTAAGATTGAGAGTGCGGTTGCCGATATCGAGAAGCTTATGGGCGAACTTGTTGAGGCAGAGCAGAAGCTTGCTGACAAGAAGGCTGAGATCGAGGCAAAGACAAACGTTGATGAACAGCAGGCTGCTGACGATGCGGCTCTCCTTGTAAGCCTTGAGAACGTTGTTAAGGCAAAGACAACCGCTGTTAACGTTGCATACGTAAATACCGTTGTTTCTTCTTACAACACAATAAAGGCAGCTTATGATAATATCCACGATATGGAGAGAATCATAAAAGAGGCTGTAGAGTACTTCACCGCTAATGACGAGTATTCTTACTCCGCCGAGTTCATCGAGGACTGCAAGAAGAAGGTTGCTCCTATCGAAGAGCTTTGCGCACAGATCGATGCTCTTGATGCAAGATCCAAGGCGGCTTACAATCAGATTATCACAATAGGTGCAGGCGTGCTTGAACCTATCGTTGAAGAAGAGGACGAAGTTGTTGAGGAAACATCTTCTGTTAACAGCAAGTATCTTGTTGATGACGGAACTATAGTAGCTGTAACTTACGGCGAGATTGGTGACGATTACAGAACGTTCATTCTTAACTATAACTACTTTACTATCGAAGTAGAGTACGAGGGTCAGACTTACGAAATCGAAAAGTACGGTTTTGTAAAGCTCGACCACGATAAAAACTGAGAAAGGGGGCAATAAAAAATGACAAATTCAGAAAAAATAACCGCGAAGCCGGTTAAAAAAAGAAAAGGTGCCTCCCTTGACAGAAAAAAGGCAAGAGCCGGATGGGTGTTCGTACTGCCCTTTATAATCGGTCTTGTAGTGGTATACCTGCCAATTATTTGGACATCACTTAAGCTTAGCTTCCACCAGATGGTTGTACAGCAAGGCGGTGGTTATGAGCTTGAGTGGGTAGGATTTGAAAACTACCAGGAAGCCTGGTTTGGCGGTTCCAACTTTATCGAGACCTTGATACTTGGTATTAAGAACCTCGCATTTGAAATCCCCGCAATTATTATCTTCTCGCTCTTTATGGCTATTCTTCTTAACCAGAAGATGGCGGGCAGAGGTGTGTTCCGTGCTATATTCTTTATCCCCGTTATCCTTTCAACAGGTCTTATGGAATCTATCGATGCACAGAACTCTTTTGCCTCAATGATGGAGTCAACAGGAGATATGTCGAACTCGGGTTCAAGTGCATCGGCAGAAATAGTAAACGCACTTGATATTTAAGCACTGTTCGCTAATATGAAGGTCGGTACAGAGCTTGTTCAGTACGTTACCGATATGATTAATAACATCTACGGTATCGTAAACCGCTCGGGTGTACAGATGCTTATATTCCTTGCAGGTCTTCAGTCAATTTCTCCCGCAATTTACGAGTCTTGTTCTATAGACGGTGCTACTGCGTGGGAAACCTTCTGGAAGATAACGCTACCGATGATAAGCCCGATGATCTTGGTAAATGCGGTTTATACCATTATAGACGCATTTACAACAGAATCCAACGTGGTTATGAGAGTGGTATTGAATCCCAATGTTCAGGGAAGCCCTATGGGCGTAGGTTCTGCAATGGGATGGACCTACTTCTTGGTCGTTGCGTTGATATTGGCGGCGGTTGCCGGACTTATGTCGGCATTCGTCTTCTACCAGAAAAAGAAATAAGGAGGTGTTTATATGAATATTCAGGAACAACCTAAGGTTGCAAAAGAAACAAAAAAGAAGATTCGCGTAGAATTTGAAAGAACACCTCTTAAAGAAAGACTTAAAGCAAAGTTTTTGTCTCTCTTCTTCTTGAAGAAGGTAACGTGGTTTATATTCAGACTTACACTTCTTGTGGGAATTTCCTACGTAGTTCTGTTCCCGTTCTTCTCTAAGATAGCAGGTTCGCTTATGCATCCCGATGACCTTCTGGATGCAACCGTAAGAATTATTCCCAAGCACTTTACGCTTGATATATACAAATATATAATTCTTGAAAACGGATATTTTGAGGCTTTGAAGAATACGTTTACACTTTCTTTGAGTACCGCGATTATCCAGACGTTTATATGTTGTATTATCGCTTACGGTCTTGCAAAGTTCAAGTTCAGAGGAAATCAAGCGGTGTTTATCGCAGTTATTATAACAATGCTTATTCCCCGTGAGATTCTTAACTTCTCTTACAGTTTGAACTTTACGTATTTCGATGTGTTCGGTATTTTCGGATTGCTTTCAAATATCGGAATTTTGCCTGATTCCTGGGCACACGGTATAAACTTTATGAACTCCGACTGGCCGCTGATGATTCTTTCGTTCACAGGCTTGGCGTTCAAGAACGGTCTTTACATCTTTATGCTCAGACAGTTCTTCTGCGGCGTTCCCGATGAACTTGAAGAGTCTGCATATATCGACGGTTCGGGTGTTTACCGTACGTTCGTACAGATTATTCTTCCTCTTTCCATTCCTATGATGGTAACAGTATTTATGTTCGCATTCTGCTGGCAGTGGACAGATGACTTCTATACGACGTTGTTCTACGGAGGTAAAGGAAATCTCCTTATGCCCGATATAATCCAGGAAACTCCCGAGACACTTAATATCATGATTAAGGAAGATAACTACGCTGCGGTAAGAGGTATTTATACGGCGTCTGTAAAGAATACGTGTGGTATCCTTATCATAGCTCCGCTGATTGTGCTTTACGCATTCGGTCAGAAGTTCCTTGTTCAAGGTATCGAGCGTTCCGGACTTACTGCGGATTAATCTTAACTTTGTTGAAAAAACAATATATCAAGCCATCGCGTATGCGGTGGCTTGATGTGTAAACGGAGGTTTTTATGGCAATTAAAATTCTGACGTCAATGGAGAAATGCTTTCTCGACGAAAAAATTTGTGATAAAAAAGAAAAGAACAGCTTTGTAATGTTCAAAAATGAAAAGCTGTCGTTTCAAGTAGCGTATTCGTTTGAAGGCGTATATAATGCCCTTGTCTCTGTAAAATTGGAGGGAAGCCTGGCTCAGTATGCCAATATCAGGCAGGTTGTGCCGGTGCCTGTAGCATATCCGGTGAGAAACGATACCAAATGTAACTCCGATTGCCTGCGTAATACACCGGGGCTTTACCCCGACGTTATCCGCCCATTGCATTATAACGGTCAGATAAAAGTTATTGAGAATCAGTTGCAAACTCTGATGATAGACGTAAAGCTTCCCCAAAACGCTGAAATAAGCGATGGTAATCTTGTGATTACGCTTGTAGGCAATACCTTTTCCGAAAGTGCGGAAGCTAAAATTCATATCGTAAACGCAGAGCTTCCGCCACAGAAGCTTATTCATACAGAGTGGTTTTATACCGACTGTATAGCCGAGGCTTATCATACCGAAGCTTTTTCGGAGAAGCATTGGAAATATATAGAAAGCTTTGTGAAAACAGCGGTTGATAACGGAATAAATATGATATTAACCCCCGTTTTTACCCCCGAACTTGATACCTATATCGGCGGAGAACGTATGACAACACAGCTTGTTGACATCACGGTGGAATCCGAAGATAAATACAGCTTTGGTTTCAGTAAGCTTGACAGATGGATAGATATGTGCCTCAGATTGGGCGTGGAATATTTTGAAATTCCTCACTTCTTTACGCAATGGGGAGCAAAAAGTGCACCTAAATTTGTAGCAAAGGTAAACGGCAGAAAAAAGAAAATTTTCGGTTGGGAAACCGACTCGATGGGAAATGAGTATAAAAACTTTCTTTCGCAGTTTATTCCTGCTCTCGTTGGCTTTTTGAAGGAAAAAGGCGTGGATAAAAATTGCTACTACCACGTTTCTGATGAGCCTAATATGAATAATCTTGAACAGTATAAAGCCTGCAAAGAGCTTATAGCACCATACCTTAAGGAGTATAATATTATTGACGCACTGTCTCACGTGGAGTTTTACGATACAGGCGTGTTGGAAAATCCGATTCCAAGTATTCATAAAATAGAAGATTTTATAGAGCGAAAAATTCCCGATTTGTGGGCTTACTATTGCGGATTCGGTATAACTACAGAATCACAGCGAATGATAGCACAAAGCTCTTTCAGAACTCGAATTTTGGGAGTACAGCTTTATAAATATAATATAGTTGGCTTCTTGCACTGGGGCTATAATTTCTATCATAATCAAAGATCTTACGATTATGTGGACCCGTTCGGTTGCACCGACGCGGAATACTTCGCACCCTCAGGCGACGGATTTTTGGTGTATCCCGGAACCGACGGCGAGGCGTGGGAATCACTCCGCCTTAATTCTATGAGAGAAGCAATGGACGATATCCGAGCATTGGAACTTTGTGAGTCGATTTGCGGCAAAGAGGCTGTTGATAAGCTGATATCGGAAGGCGTAGACGGCGAGCTTACATTTAAAAATTATCCCAGAAACAACGATTACCTTATAGAACTTCGTGAAAAAGTTGCACTCGCAATAGATGCTAAGTTAAAATAAATAAGTGCCGACTCGTTTGAGTCGGCACTTGTTTTATGAAAGCATATATTTGTAATCCATTTCTTCGGCAATGTCGTTGAGCGTCGAAATAAAATAAACTGTAAATATGATATATACTATAAATTCAACTACCCAAATATACAAAAGCCACTTTACCCGTTCGGTGGATCTGACAAGAAGTGCGTAGGTGATACTGCTTGCACCCGCAAATCCCGCAAGTATGCCGGTTATGATAAGTCTCTTTTTTAACATAGCGTGGATGTATTTTATCTTTTCTTCAGCATAAAAATTACCGCTGCTTATAGGTGCAAATCCTGTGTTTTCTTTGATTATTTTTGACAGTATGGGAAGTATGGAAATAATCATAAGCACGAAGAGTACCGAATCTACCAGTCTGAATCTTGTAAGCTCAACAAAAGCATTGTAGGCTTCGGGAATAAAATAGGATTTTGACAGAGTGTGTTCTGTGAAAAATGCCCTGTTTTTAATGTAGACTAACAACGAGCTGGCAAAATATCCGCCGGTGAAAATGTAGCTTATAAGCGGCACTTTGCCTATTCTGCCAACCACAATAAGCATTCCAAACAAAATGATCGGTGAAATAAAGTCGGGTAATATGCTGGAATTGTCAATGTAAAAGTCAATGTTAAATGCGATTGCTACAGAGAGAAATGCGAATGCAATTTTTATATACCGCTGTGTAAAGAGGAAAGTTTTTGGGGTTACCTCTGCGGTGTATTTCTCAGAAAGCTCGTTGATGAACGGCTTGTCTTTTATTATGGAGCGAATGTAGCGGATGAACTTGAAAAGCCATACAAAGCTAAGCGGGATAAGTATCATCAGCGACAGTGCTCGGAATGCGTCAACAAATTTTGAATAGTCTATATAGTATGGCGATTCGACCAATCCGAGAATTTCGGGGGCAAAGGTTATTGCAGGCTTGAGACAAACAAAAAGGAACGTGAATTTTGCAATCTTTTCCGTAGCATTTTTGCGGGGTCTCGGAGCTTTGGGGGCAGAATGTACTTTTTCTTTTTTTACGATGTTTTTTTGTGTGGCAGGATTTGTACCGTGCTTTGCTTTCTTTTCTTTTCGCTTTTGATTGAATTTTCGTATAGTGTTCGCCGTTTCTTTAAAAAGTTTTTTTAAGAAATTAGGAATCTTTCGCTCTGTAATTCTGAAAATCGCGGTGGATTCGTGTCTGGAGCCGAGATATATAAACCCTTCAAAAAAAGCCTTGTAAGCGGGAATCAAAAAGATTATCTCGAGTATACCGAACGTGAAACAGAACAGCATCAAAGCCGCGTCTTGTTCATCGTGAGTAAGGAACCCGAAAACAAACAAAACCGAAAGAGCTTGAGCCAAACTGACGATAATGAGCTTTTTAAAGTTCCGTGCAGCCTCTTCAAAGTGATAGTTCAAGTCGGAAAGCTGATATATTCCCCACAGTAAGAAAGCATAACCGATGAAGTCAGGAAGGAGGTCTATTATAACAAAATTGGGGTTGAACAGGAAAAGTGCGGCAATAAAAAGCTTGCCCATTCCAAGGTTCTTTTTGACTCTTCCTATTTTCATGACATCACCTCTTTATTTTTTCTTGCGTTTTTTGTGCGTAGGAATATTTGAACTTGTCTTAGGGGCAGATTGTGCATCTCTTTTTTTTCTGCGTTCTGCCTCTCGCTCCTCTTGACGGCGTCTGAATTCGTTTATAAATTCAAACCGTGATGGCTTTTGCGGTGCGTCAACGTCTTCGGGTGCACATATTTTGTGGAAGCACTTGAATATGAGAATAAGTGTAAATACAGGGAAGAGCAGACGCATCATCGACACCGTGATGGTGAGCTGTTGGTTGCCGAAATTGAAGAAAAGTGCCAGCACCAACGATACCATTTCAACGGCAAATGAGATAAGAATGAATATAAAATTTGTTTTTGCCATAGCTATTACGTCGGGTAGGTCGGTGTCTTTTCCCAACGACGCGATGGAAATAAACATAAAACAATGAAACAGTGTGCGTGCACTCAACGTGACTAACGTGATTATACCGTCCCACACGCCCCAGCTTCCCGTAAAGAACTGAATTGCCTCACAGAGTGCACAGAGCGATATAACGATGAGCGGAAATACTGCACGCCAAAGGCTGTGTTTGTATTCGGATATCTTCTGTAAAGCTAAAAATATAACGTAACAGCCGATGAGCGAAAACAGAAAGCCGTAGCTGTTCAGTGACATCAAAAACGCACTGAGATAGCCGAAGAAAAGTAATCCAAATCCCATATCAAACCTCAGCTGTTGTCAGCGGCGTTTAAACCGCAGCACTTTTTGTATTTTTTACCGCTTCCGCAAGGGCAGGGAGCATTCCTGTCGATTTTTTCTGACTTCTTTATTATTACAGTCTTTTTCTGCGGAGCACCCTCAAAGCCCTCTGTAGTTGGCTTTGCAACCTCTACACGTTTGATTTCGGGAGCCTTGGGAGAAACGGTAAGGACTATTCTGACAGTGGTTTCTCTTATTTCGTCAACCATTGCGTCGAATATATCGGCACCCTGGATTCGGTATTCGTTTACGGGATCTCGTTGAGCATAGGATTGAAGCCCGATTTCGTGCTTGAGTTCGTCCATCACGTCAAGATGGTCCATCCAGTTTCTGTCAACAGTCTGAAGCAACGCGGCACGTTCTATTTCACGGAATTGATCGGGACCGAACAACTCTTCTTTCTGAGTGTAAACTTCCATAGCTCTGTTACAAAGTTTCTCGGTGATTTCTTCTCTGCCAAGCTTTTCAAGTTCTTCGCTCGTGAAGGCAGTATCTTCGTCGGTGAAGAGAATACCCTTGTATTTTTCGCGAAGACCTTCAATATCCCAGTTGGATTTTACCTCGTTGGAAGTCGCCTGCTCCGCCGCAATGGATATGGTAGCCGTTATCATATTCTTTATGGTGGCTGAGATGTCGTTTCCATCAAGAACCTCGCGGCGCTGTTTGTAAATTACCTCACGCTGTTGGTTCATAACGTCGTCGTAGGTCAATACGTTCTTTCTGCGTTTGAAGTTGTTGTCCTCAATTCTCTTTTGAGCGGATTCAATGGAGTTGGAGAGTATCTTGGCATCTATGGGCGTGTTTTCTTCAAGTCCCAATGCGTTTACAACTCTTATAAGTCTGTCTGTACCGAACAACCGCATAAGATCATCCTCAAGAGACAAATAGAACTTGGATTCGCCGGGGTCACCCTGACGGCCCGAACGTCCTCGAAGCTGGTTGTCTATGCGTCGGCTTTCGTGACGCTCCGTGCCGAGAATAAACAGACCTCCCGCTTCCTTTACCTTTTGGGCTTCGGGAGCAATTTCGTTCTTGAACTTTTCGTAAAGTTCTGCGTATATAGCACGTGCTTCCTTTACTGCCTCGTCGTCAATTTCAGCGGTTCCCGTTGACATTGCAATAAGATTTTCATCTATTTCACGTTTTCTCATCTCGTTTTTAGCCATATATTCGGGATTTCCGCCAAGCATAATGTCGGTTCCTCGACCTGCCATATTCGTGGATATGGTAACCGCACCAAGCTTACCTGCCTGGGCTATTATCTCAGCCTCTTTTTCGTGATATTTCGCGTTGAGGACAGTATGGGGGATTCCTTTTACTTTCAGCTTGTGAGAAAGCTCCTCTGATTTTTCAATCGATACCGTACCTACAAGAATAGGCTGCCCTTTTTCGTGACAATCCATTATCTGACGAATAATGGCGTTATACTTACCGTTTACGTTTTTGTAAACGCTGTCCGGATGGTCCTTTCTTATCATGGGACGGTTAGTTGGAATTTCGATAACGTCAAGACCGTATATTTCACGGAACTCTATTTCTTCGGTGAGAGCAGTACCCGTCATACCCGAAAGCTTATTGTACATTCTTAAATAATTCTGGAATGTAATTGTGGCAAGAGTCTTGTTTTCTCTTTCTATCTTAACGTGTTCTTTTGCCTCAATAGCCTGGTGAAGACCGTTGGAAAAACGGCGGCCGGGCATAATACGGCCTGTGAAAGCATCAACTATCATAACACCGTTTTCATTGACAACGTAGTCTATATCGCGGTGCATACAGCCGTGTGCGCGTATAGCCTGGTTTATGTGATGTGCCAATTCGGCGTTTGCCGAGTCCGTGTATGATTCAACCCCGAAAAACTCTTCGGCTTTTGCCGCCCCCGAGGGAGTAAGAATGGCGTTGTTTGCCTTTTCGTCAACAATGTAATCGGCGTCAATGTCGCTGTGATCTTCCTTGTCGTCAAGCTCTTTGATGACATATTTTTTCAATTTTCTTACAAAGGCATCCGCACGGTCGTACATATCTGTGGCTTTGTCGCCCATTCCTGAAATTATAAGAGGGGTTCTTGCCTCGTCGATGAGAATGGAGTCCACCTCGTCCACTATAGCAAAGGCGTGACCTCTCTGGACGGTGCGTTCCTTGTAAATAGCTCTGTTGTCACGAAGATAGTCGAAACCGAATTCGTTGTTTGTTCCGTATGTTATGTCCGCGTTGTATGCGGCCTTTTTTTCTTCGTGAGATTGGTCGTGAACGATCAATCCGGTCTTTAAGCCGAGAAATTCGTATACACGTCCCATTTCCTCGCTGTCGCGGCGGGCAAGATAATCGTTTACCGTAACTATGTGCACGCCGTTGCCGGTAAGTGCGTTGAGATATGCGGGCATAGTGGCAACAAGAGTTTTACCTTCACCGGTTTTCATTTCCGCAATTCGCCCCTGGTGAAGAATAATACCGCCTATAAGCTGAACCCTGAAGGGCCTTTTGCCGAGAATTCTGTCGTCAGCCTCGCGAACAGCCGCAAAAGCATCGGGAAGAATGTCGTCAAGAGTTTCTCCTGCCGCCAGTCTTGCTTTGAGGGCAGGAGTGACTGAAGTGAGTTCTTCATTGCTCATAGATTTGTATTTGTCGGCAAGAGCCTCTATGCTGTCGGTAAGAGCCGTAATTTTCTTTAATTCACGTTCGCTGTAGGTGCCGAATATTTTACTAAAAAGTCCCATCGGTAACGTATCCTTTCCTGAAAGAATAAATATTCATCTTATTATACTACATTTCGGGCGAAAAGAAAACACTTATTTGTAAATTTTATTGCAAAAGCAAAAAATATATTGAAAAAAGAAGTAAAAAGATGTATAATTAAGTAAATATCGCTTATAAAAAGGATTTTAGAAATGGCAAAGATAAACATAGTGTTGCACGAACCCGAAATTCCGCAGAATACGGGCAATATAGCGCGAACCTGTGCGGCTACGGGAGCGTCACTCCACCTTATCCGCCCTATGGGCTTTGAGGTGGACGATAAAAAACTGAAGCGTGCGGGACTTGACTACTGGCATCAGCTTGATATAACCTATTACGACGGGCTTGACGATTTTTATAATAAGCATCCGGAGGCGCAGATATATTATTTTTCAACGAAAGCACCAAGGGCGTATACCGGGGTTAGCTACGGCGATGAGGTGTTCCTTATGTTCGGTAAAGAGTCCAAAGGACTTCCCGAAGAGCTTCTGAAGGAAAATAAACCGAGATGCGTTCGTATACCTATGCGTGAAAATCTCAGGAGCCTTAACCTGTCAAATGCCGCCGCCATAGCGGTTTATGAGGTGCTTCGTCAGCATAACTTTGAAAATCTCGTGGAGGAGGGAAGCCTTACTCGCTTCTCGTGGGAGGAAGAATGAAAAAAGTTATGATAGGTATGAGCGGAGGGGTGGATAGCTCGGTTGCGGCGTATCTGCTTAAAGCAAACGGATATGACGTTACGGGTGTAACTCTTTTCCTGTGCCGTGAAAATCAGACCGATTCAGCCGATGCCAAAGCCGTTTCCGATAAAATCGGAATATCGCATATGAGCGATGATATGACCGAAATCTTTTCAAAAAGCGTTATGGACGATTTTGTTAAATGCTATATGGAAGGCGGAACACCTAACCCCTGTATTGTCTGCAATAAACATATAAAATTCGGAGCTATGCTTGACTATGCTCTGAACGTCGGAATGGATTATATTGCTACAGGACATTATGCACGCATTGAAAAAAACTCGGACGGAAGGCTTTTGTTGCGAAAAGCGAAGGATTTGTCGAAGGATCAGACATACGTCCTCTATTCGCTTACGCAAGAGCAGCTTTCTCGCGTTGTGTTTCCGCTTGGCGAGCTTTCCAAAAGCGAAGTGCGAGAGATCGCCGAGGCTAACGGATTTGTAAACGCCCATAAGCAGGACAGTCAGGATATATGCTTCGTGCCCGACGGCGATTATGCCTCTTTTATAGAGAGATATACGGGGAAGACCTTTCCGTGCGGCAGCTTTGTTGACCTGAACGGAAACGTGCTTGGCGAGCATAAAGGAATTATAAGATATACCGTGGGTCAGCGAAAAGGGCTTGGCATAGCTCTTGGAAAGCCCGCATTCGTGTGTGCTAAAAATATTGAGGAAAACACAGTGGTGCTTGGCGATAACAGCGACCTGTTTTCTTCTGTGCTTACCGCCCACGACGTAAATCTTATAAGCTGTGACAGCATAGATGAACCTATGAGAGTTGCGGCAAAGGTAAGATATAATCAAAAGGAACAGCCCGCTACCGTCGTCGGTATCGGTGACGGAAAAATAAGAGTAGAATTTGACGAACCCCAACGAGCTATATCAAAAGGACAGTCCGTGGTGCTTTATGACGGAGATATAGTCGTTGGCGGAGGAATAATAGATTAGGAGCAAAAATGACACTTGAACAAAGATATTTAGATGCAAAAAAGACACTTTTTGATAAAGCGTATTCGTCTTTGAACGATATGCAAAAAGATGCGGTGTTTACCGTTAACAACCCACTTCTTGTAATAGCGGGAGCGGGAAGCGGAAAAACTACCGTTCTTGTCCGCCGAATAGCCTTTATCATTAAGTACGGAAACGCTTACCACAGTACATACGTCCCCTACGGAGTAGACGAAGAACACGTTTCAAGCCTGGAAAAAGCTGCTGAAAATGTTGACGGAGAAGAGCTTGAAGCCATACTTTCGCAGTTCTCCTCAAGTCCCTGTGAACCCTGGAGAATGCTGGCTATTACCTTTACCAATAAAGCCGCAAAAGAAATCAAAGACAGATTGGCGTCAGAGGTCGGAAATGAGGATATCTCAAAAGAGGTATGGGCTGGTACCTTCCACTCGATTTGTATGCGTATCCTCCGCACTCACGGCGAGAAGGTGGGCTACCGTGCGGGATTTTCGATTTACGATGCCGATGACAGCAAAAAAGCAATAGCCACGGCTATGAAAAATCTCAATATAGACGAAAAAGCATTCCCCATAAAAGTGGTTGCCAATATCATCAGTGACGCCAAAAACCGCCTCCTTAACCCCGAAATGTTTGAGAGTGAAGCGGGAAACGACTTCAGACTAAAAAAGGTCGCCGCTATTTATAAACAGTACCAGACAACTATGATGCAGTCCAACGTCCTTGACTTCGACGACATCATAATGAAAACCGTTGAACTCCTCGACAAATTTGAAGAGGTGCGTAAAAACTACCAAGCACGCTTCAAATACGTGTGCGTTGACGAGTATCAGGACACCAACGAGGCGCAGTTCAAGCTCACCGCGCTCCTTGCGGGAGGATACCGTAATCTTATGGTCGTGGGCGACGATGACCAGAGTATATACAAATTCCGCGGAGCAACCATCGAAAATATCCTTAATTTTGACAGAGTGTTCAGCGACGCCAAGGTCATCAAGCTTGAGCAAAACTACCGCTCAACACAAACCATACTCGACGCCGCAAACGCGGTTATCAAGAATAACGTGGGCAGAAGAGGGAAGAACCTCTGGACGAATGCGGGAGCAGGCGAGAAAATATACGTAAAAAAGACCGAGGACCAGAATTCCGAAGCCAGATTTATCGTCGATAAGATAAATTCTTACGTTTCCGCAAAGAAAGCCGAATTTAAGGACTTTGCGGTGCTTTACAGAAATAACGCCCAGTCAAGTACCATAGAAAAGACCTTCGCCAAAAGCGGAATCCCATACAGAATGCTTGGCGGTACACGCTTTAACGACCGTAAAGAAATCAGAGATATCGTTGCCTACCTGCACGTTATAGAAAACCACGATGACAGAGAACGACTTCTCCGTATCATCAACGTGCCCAGCCGTAAGATAGGAGATAAAACCCTTGAGGCAGTGGAGGATATCGCGGGCGAGCAGGGCTGTTCAATGTTCGACGTCATAGAAAACGCCGATAAATATAAAGCCCTTGAGAAAAGCGCGGGTAAGCTTATGGCGTTTGCCGACCTCATAAACTACTTGGGAGGCATCGCGGAGGATATTTCGATAGAAGGCCTTATCAGAGAGACCCTCGACCGTTCGGGATACCGACAGATGCTTATTGACGGCGGCGAGCCCGAGCAGGAAAGACTTGATAACCTTGACGAATTTATTTCGGGCGCAATCGATTATGAGCGTTCGCTTGAAAATGACCCCGATTTACCCCCCACACTCTTCGGCTTCCTTGAGGAAAATGCCCTCGTCGCAGACGTGGATAAATATGACGATAAAGCGGATGCCGTGGTGCTTATGACCGTGCATAGCTCTAAAGGACTTGAATTTCCCATAGTCTTCCTGCCCGGTATGGAGGACGGAATATTCCCCGGTATGCAGTCGGTTATGGGAAGCGATGCCGAAATAGAAGAGGAACGCCGCCTTGCCTACGTGGCAATTACACGTGCAAAAAGGGAACTCTTTATCAGCCACGTGAACAGCCGCCTGCTCTATGGAAAAACCTCATATAACCCCGAGTCGAGATTTTTGAGAGAGATCCCCGATGAGCTTGTAAAACGTGACGAGCCCTTTTCGCAGATGCGGAAGCTTAACAGCCTGCCCTTTGATAGCGGCTACGATAAACCCAGATACGAAAAGATAACCATAAACCGTAATACTTCCGCACGTCCCGCCGCCCCGATGGGTAAAAAAGAAACCTTCAATGAGGGCGACGTGGTAGAACACGCAACCTTTGGCAGAGGAGAAATCCTTTCCGCAAAAATTGTGGGTGCCGATACACTATACGAAATCGCCTTTGATAAGGTGGGAACCAAGAAGCTTATGGCAAGCTTCGCAAAGCTCAAAAAAATATGACGTTAAGCGCGCGGGAAGACCACGCGCTTTTCTGTGTGATCTCATATCAGTGCGAAAAATTCAAGATAATTTGCTGTAATTTTTTAAGGAAACCCTGAGAAAATTGGTGTACAATAGAAGAGAAAATTTGTGAAATATGTATATATGATGTTTGAATATTTCGTTTGATTTGCCGAAACTGTTTTTATTGACTTTCGCAAATTAAAGTGATATAATATTATTATGTATACCAATCCAAATTTGTAAAACATTTTATAAAACATAATTTTATAAAACATAAAGGAGAATTCTATGAACGCAAAAAAATTACTTGCGCTTTTGTTGACGGTAGTAATGCTCGTTTCGGCACTTCCTCTCGGCGTGTTCGCCGCAGAAGAAACGGAACCCGTAACCGAGAGCACAACCGAAACAACAGCCTACGAAAGCCAGGACTATTATTGGAAATTGGATTTCAATAAAGCCACGGTTTCAGACACTGCGACCACCGTGTTTGATGCAGGTAAAACAGACCCTGCATACAACCCCTACGGCTTTGGTCTTTCCGGTGCTACCAACTTAACAAAAGCATACGTAAAGAAGCGTGCCGAGGGGGATAACTATGTGCATGTTGCATACGATATTCACCAAAACTCTTCTTGGCGCGGTGCACAAATCAGCGTCGGAAAAGACGGAATGTCTGCTTCTGTCTTTAATACCATATCCTTTGAAATGGATTTCCGTTGGCAGGGATATGCCTATACAACAGATGAACATACCTTTACAAGAGGTGACATTCCGCTTGTACAGATCAGACGTTATGCCAATAACCCATATACCTTTATTATGGCAAGAGAGAGAGACAATGGAGACCTTAATTTGTACGTAAACAAAATGGCTAATGCAAACTTCATCACAACCATAAAGAAGGGTGCGGAAAAGTTTACAAATATAAAGGTCGTCTATTACGATATAACTCAAACCTATTCGATATACATCGACGGTGTTCTCGTTGCGGAAGGTAAAACCACAAGCAACGATTACAGAAGTGATTCGTACGTTACGTCCACCTTTGAACAGTATGATATGTTCAATACGTCCCGTGAACAGAATCCTACCTCGAATCCTTACATTACGTTCCAGGTTATGAGACTTGACTACGGCACCAAAAACTACGTCGACGGTAAATGTGCTTGCGGTGTCACGACGAAAATTATACCGCCTATACAATTTGATATCGATAACCTTATCGTAAGAAATTACGATATCAAAGAGGGCGTGACCCCATATTATGAAAACACCTTTGATGCAACGTTTTCCGGACTTGTTGACGGAGCGGGCGGAAATGCCTATACCTGGCACAAACTCGGTTCTCAATATACTACCAACGACGGAACCTTTTGCGTAAGCAAGGGTACCTATACCGGAAATACCTACGTAGACGTAGAGCCCGGCGGACGCTTTAATCTTAAGGACGTATATCAGTTTGTCCAGGACGGAAACTACGTAATAGAATTTAATGCCCGTGCTACCTCTGCGGGAAATAACCCATTACTCAGAATGCATACCGGTTCTGATACACAGGCTTGGCTGACCGTTGACCAAGACGGATATTTATACCTCAGCGGAATAAAGACAACGGCGCAAATAACCGCTCACAAGGACGCAGAGGGAAATATTATCAATCAGGATCAATGGACGAAGATTGCACTTGCCGTTACCGTTGATAAGGGCGGCGCTGCCATAGGTAAAATAAGTAACTATCTTGATATAAAAGCAAACGACAGTCTCCGTTACCAGCTTGCTCTTTTCGTTGACGGCGACCTTGTTGCCGTAAACGGTGACGTGACAAGAGCTGAATTTTTGCGAAGCGGAAGCACCGGAAGCAATTTTAAATTGCTTGATGACAGAGAAGTCACAAAGAAGGCGGTTACAGAGGAGCCTGCTGCCGCAACGCTTGCAACGTATACCAAGCTTGACTACGTAAGAACAATAAACACAGATAATAAGGCTTATTACTACTATGACACCGCAACCGGTGATATCTATCAGCTTCAGTATGATGCTGACGGAGTATTCGTTCCGGGTACTGTAAGCGAGGGTGTCGGTACGGGAAGTATATGGCTTGACGTTACGGGCACCAATCACGCCGACGTTATCGGCTTCTTTAACAATAATGATACCTCAGAAAAACCCGGCAGTAATATCTCGGGTGCTGTAGACAACCTTAAAATATACAGCGGCGTTATCCCGCTTGATTACGCCTCTACTCCCTCCGAAACCACGGGTGTGCTTGCCGAGGTTGATTTTACTAAGTTTACTGCCTCCACATATTCGGGTCGCAAGGGTTGCGTAATGGGGAATTACAAGGGCGGTGACACGGGTGTTGCGCTTTTGGGTAGCTGGCACTCGGACAAAGTAACCAATAACGAGGGATATTCAACGTACACAATGACCGCTAACAGTGAGACGTATTTTGACATCTTTACGCAAAATATGGGCGGAAAGATATTCTCTGTAGAGCTGACTGTCCGCAACCTCGTGCCGAGTGCGAACCTCTGCTTGTTTAAGCTCAGAAGACAGGAATCTCCTACAAAATCTAATTACACCTCAGACCTTTTGTACGTAACTCCCGACGGTGATCTTTACTATACAGCAAATTCCACAAATTACTTCCTTTGCGATAAAGACGGAAATCGCTATAACGTCGGCGGCGAAACCTGGATGACCCCCGAGGCAATAGTTGACGAGACCGGAACAAAAGCGCTTGTTACCTACCTTGTAAACGGTGAGGTGGCGTACTCTGTTCCTCAAGGTGCGGCAACCGGTACAGTTCCCACTATGGCGGCTCTCGTTGAGGGTGTTGTTTCCGCAACGGTATTTGGACTCAGAAACGCAATAGACCAGCGTGTACGTTACGTCCATACGGGCGGAAACAGTTATTTCTGCACAGATATCAAGAACATCAAGGCAGAATACACAACTCTTCCCGAAATAGTTCAGCAGGCACAGGGCTATTATGAGGTTGAAGCAAGCGAATTTGGCGGTGGACTTTATTCCGCAAAAATCGACCTTAAAAACTTCGACAAGGGCTATGACGTAAAGCTTCTTATGCCTATGCGTCAGGTTACTGTAAGTACCCCCACGTACAGCTTTGAAACACTTTACGCAGAGGCTACAACAGGATACCTCTTCTTCAAGCACGACAACGGATACAAGCACTACCTTGTAAACGAGCACAGAGAGAGATTCTCGGTTACGGGTTCAACGGCAGTTAATGCCGAAGTAATATTCGACGAACGAGGAGACAAAACTCTCGTTACCTTCCTCGTTGACGGTGAAGTAGCATATTACGATAACGGAGAGGGACTTGTTTCGGCAAGCAACCTCTACATCGGCGGTGACGTTGTTCACGCACTTAAGAACGGTGCCGTTCAGAAGTTGAGATTCTATAACGTCGGTGTAGGAGAAGATGCAGCCTTTGCCGATAATTCTACGGCTCTTGTTCAGGCTGTAGATACAGTTCCCGAAGCAGATGAAATCACTTGGGCAGATGAGCTTCGCGTTGACTTCTCCGAATATGAATCAATAGACGAGCTTCTTGCCGCATATAACGGACAGATTGAGGTTACGGGTGCCGTTACACTTGAAAACGGTCTCCTTCATATTCCCTCGGGTGGTAGCGTTCGTTGGATTGACTACAACGGTACCTTCATAAGCTACGGTGCATATGAGATGAATGCGGTGAACGGTCAGTACGTTAACGGATATACTATTGAGTTTATCGGTAACGTAAACGTTCCCTCAAAGCGAGGACTTCTTCAGCTTGACCGTTGCACACTTGTAGACGGCGAGTTGGTTTCGACTCTTCCGAGTATTGATAACTTTATTTGGGTTAATAAAAACGATGCCGGTACCCCCACTTTCCATCTGACGGGCGGTACAAATCAGTATTATCCCCTCAATCCCGTAGGCTCAGATACATATAACAATATTTCCATAACTCTCCCGAATTCCCGCTCCGAGGGTAACGTTTTTGTTGACGGACATCTTCTCGGTAGAGGTGCAATGACTAACTTCAACAATGATGCTTACTCTTCGGGAAAAATAACCAAGATAATTATAAGCGGTGAGGCAGAACTTAAAGAGCTTCGTATTCACTGCGACGTTGAAAGAGAGCTTGCCAAGGAATCCGGCAATATCTTTACGTTTGACGTTGATGATTTGTGTCTCAAATATGATACCAACACTTTAAGATGGACAAATAACGGTATAATGGACGGAGGTCTTTTGCTCAAGAAGACCGTCTCGACCCAGGAAACCTACACCGATGCCGAAACAGGCGAGAGCTTCAAGTATTTCAAGGTAGCTCCCACTACCGCACTCGGAGGTCAGGATTTTTCCGAGATTTGGCTTAACGGCTATCTTGAGGATAAGATAACCGTATTTGAGTACGATTTCAGATTTAAGCCCGGTGAGGGCGTTACAACCGACGCTGAAATGGCTGCCCTCAGAAGAGCGGATGACAACAGTACAACAGCAATTTGGGACTTTCTGTTTGACCTTAAACCGAACGCAAATTACGAATTTATGAATAAGTTTGTCCTTTGCGATGCAGAGGGTATACCTTTTGTTGCTTCGGCTGAAAACTGGAATAAGCTTGCTATTATTTATGACGCGAACGCAGGTCTTGTAAGCTACGTGCTTGACGGTAAGGTTCCTTATTATATGGACGGCGAAGAGCTTAAGCTTGCACAGAATATTCAGCTTCCCGCTTCCCGTAATTACAGAATGGATTCTGCCGAGACCAAGCTCAGAACACTTGGTATGTTTGCAGGTTCTACTCACAGAGTTGACCTTGCGAAGCTTAATATCTACACCGTTGACGGTACTGCCAACGCAGGCTACGTCGGTGCACAGATAGATACTACCGACAATAATATCCGTCTCACCGCAGGAGTTGATATGCTCTACTACGGACGCGTCGGATTTGACGTTGTGGCGATAGACTCCGAAGGAATCCATCCCGTAAAATCCTACGACAGACCTTGGGTTTATTCTTCTATCAAGGAAACCGTAGACGGTAAAGAGCAGAACGTATACCCCGAAAGCTACGGTTACAGATATTTCTACACTGCAAACATTATGGACGTTACCGAGGATGAGGCTGTAAAGCTTATCGTAACTCCTTATACGAAGATTAACGGTGTTAAGTACAGCTCCTCTACCACAGTTCTTGACGTTGATTTCTCCACCGGAACGGTCGACACCTGGACACTTGAGAAGCGTACCAACGAGTTTAAGCCCGAGGGTGACAACGTAAACGCAAACTTCAGTATAACCGATATCGTTAAATATACCAACGACGGTGCACTTGAATTTAACGGACTTGACGCTAAGTTCGGCTTTGCCGCAGAGCTTGATGCCTGCGTCGCAAGCGTAAATATTACCAACGCGTTCGGCGAAGTTGCAGAGAATACCGTCCTTGATATTTACGTAGATAACGTATTGGTAGAAGAGGGTCTTGCAGTGCCTTTCGGACACCATACTATCGACCTCGGTCAGTATATCACCGACTTTACTTCGGGCGAAACTTACGAGTTCGTAATCGTTAAACGCAGTGGCGGTGACTTCGTATGTATCAATAATATGAGCGTATGCGGTACACTTGCAACTCCTCCTGCAATCGCAAAGCAACGCGTTGTTGAGGTGGTTGTGGAAGCTCCCGAATCGGGTGCCGGTTATGGTCACGTGCGTGTATACGTTCCCACGTCAGACGGAAAATACTACATTAGATATAACTTTAACTATCTAAATTACGGACTTGACACAAGAACCACCGATTCCGATGCCTCTAATGATCCTACTTATTCAAGTGGCGGCGGTAACACACATTGGAACTGCCATATGTACAGAATCATTGCCGCAGACCTTTGTGAAAAGGCTGGAAATTCTTATACCAAGAAGTTTGGATTGCTTCAGACAGGTGAGATTTCGGTTGCTATGAAAGAAGCTCTTAACGGCACAAACGCCACAGACTTCTCGGGCGGATTCCACGGTGATGAAAACTTCGTTTCACTTAAGTTCCTTATTGACGGCGAAGAGCTTGACACAACAAAGTCGGGAACCTATACGGGCATAACTGCCGTAGAGTTCCTCCAGGAGTCTATCATCGACAGATGTAACGAGCCCGATACTCCTATTCTTTATCACAACCAGCACTTCTTGGTTGATACGAACGGACTTCGCATAGACCGTCATCTTGAGGTTCTTGCAGATAACTTCTCGCCTCATCACTCCAACGGTTATACGATGATGGCGACAGTTTACCGTATAGGTGAAGAGACTACAAAATTGGATAAGTCTTTGGTTGATGATGCCGATGCGGTTGCAGCAGCTGCTGAGACCTTCAACATCAAGACGCTGAAGGTTCTCAACGCAAACGGAGAGCTTGCTGATGACACGTCTACGTTTGATATGAGAGAGGCGGCGTACGTCTACTGGAACGGTGGCGAAACATCCACACAGTGTGCGGCCGATTCTTCGGCGGTTAACCGCTATGCGGAAAACACAGGCGATAAGGGTGTATATGCGAGAGTCGGTTTCGTAATCGGCGACGCAAGTATGCAGCCCAAGACAGTGCGTGTTGACGTAAGACTTTCCCACGGTGACAACAAGTGGTACGCAGCTGTAGGTTCTTACAACACCTCAAATAACGGTGATATCGTTCCTAAGGGTGAAAAGTGGAATCTCAGCACATACTACTTTGTAGATTACAATTCCGCAAATATCCCAACAGCAGAATAAAATTTCAGGGGCTGATTTAATCAGCCCCTGTCTTTTTATATTTTTTGTTCTGCAAGCCGCCCGCAGGCTTCAAGCAATATTTTTTTCTCTGAAAATGGAAGCTTTTCGCCGCATATAAGCTGGTAATTTTCGTGTCCCTTTCCCGCAAAAAGGAATATATCTCCTTCTCTTGCCATCGAAACGGCGTATTCAATAGCCTTGGCTCTGTCCGGAATTTTGACGTAATTATCCTTGCCCGAGAATTGACTTTCGATGTCGGAAAGAATGTTGTCGGGGTCCTCAAAATCGGGGTTGTCCGACGTGAGAATAGAGAAGTCGGCAAGAGCCGCCGCCGTCCGCCCAAGCTCTGTACGGCGTCCTTTCGTGCGTCCTCCGACAGAGCCGAAAAGGCAGATAAGCCGTTTGGGTTCATAGGCTCTCAGCGTCTCAAGAGCGGAAGTCAGGCTCACCTCGTTGTGTGCGTAATCAATTATAAATGTAGCGTAGGGAAGTGCCTCCACGGTTTCAAAACGCCCCTTTATCTGTGCTTTTGAAATTGCCTCGCAAACAGCTTCAAGCCCAACTCCGCATTCGCGGCATACCGCAATGGCGGCAAGAGCGTTGTATACGCTGAATTTTCCGGGGAGAGGGAGCCTGGTACCGTACCTGTTGCCCTCGTTTGTAAATGTAAAGGATATTCCCAGCCCGTGGGGCTCTCTGTATTTTTCAAGCTCCGTTGCCCTGTAGTCGGATTCGCTGTATATGGAATATCCAAGCTTTTTTGCACCCTGTGCGGCTGTTGCCATTTCTTCGCCGTATCCGTCGTCGGTGTTGTATATCATCAGCTTTGCCCCATAATCGGAGAAAAGTGCCTTTTTGCAATCCTTGTAGTGCTCAAACGTGGGGTGCTCGTTGCCTCCGATGTGGTCGGGTGAAAGATTTGTGTATACGCAAGCGTCAAACTTAATACCCCAAACTCTGTCCATATAAAGTGCCTGGGATGATACCTCCATTGCAAGATATTTTACGCCCGCCAGCCTCATTTCACGCATAAACTGATGCAGGTCGTAGCTTTCCGGGGTGGTGTTTGAGGTTTCATAATGGAAATCTCCGAAGTCAACTCCGTTTGAACCGATGTAACCGCATTTAAGCCCACAAGCGTTCATAATGCTGTAAACCGTCAGTGCGGTAGTGGTCTTTCCCTTTGTTCCTGTAATTCCGATGACGTAAAGCTCGTCCGCGGGATAACCGAAAAATGCGGCGGACATAAGAGCCAAAGCTTTTCGTGAGTTTTGAGTTATAAATACAACCGTATCGTCGGGGAGGTCAAGAGAGTGCTCGGCAACAAAATATCTGCAACCTCTTTCATATGCCGAACTTGCAAACCTGTGCCCGTCGGCAATGGCACCTTTTATGCACACAAACAGAGCCCCCTCGTGGGTGCGGCGTGAGTCGTGGCAAAGCTCCTCTATATCAAAATCTCCGTCAAAAAATGACGACGGTGTGTATTCTATTGGCGATAAAAGCTCTTTTAACTTCATTTTCAGTTGTCCTCCGCCTTTTTTATCAGATAAAAATTTTCAAGAACGTCTCGGTTTCTGCCTATAAACTTTTCAAATTGCCCGGTGTATAAAAGAACGCATTTTTTTGCTTCAAATGCGAGTGCGTGCCGTTTTAAAGTCTCCGTCAAAACACCGTCTGGGCACTCGGACGTTATGCAGCAAAAGCGGGCAAGCCCCAAAAACTTTGATACAAAATGAGACTTCGAAGTGTAAACAGTGGGAGTCGGTTTCTTTTTTAATTTGAACCGTATAAGGTAAGAAAAATGTTTTTTCGGAAGTCCCAACATTATGTATTCAAAATAAAATCTTTCTGTTTGGTACATACTATTCGCTCCATTCGGAAATGCTATCTATCATATTATAGCATAAAAACAGCGTTTTTACAGCAAAAAATAAATAAATTTTTGATTTTTGGCGAAAAATAAGCCCCTTTAAATCAAAATGTACATTATTTGCAATAAAAAAGGCAATTATATGCAATTTCTTTGCTATTATGATGTTGTATAATAAAATCAGTATAATATATATCTATGCCCAAAGAAGGCGTAGAGGAAAAGAGGTAAAAATGGCTAATAAAGTATGTGTAATCACAGGCGCAGGCGGCGTGCTTTGCTCTTCTTTCGCAAAAGAGATGGCTAAGAACGGCTATTCTGTAGCACTTCTCGACCTTAATCTTGATGCAGCTCAGGCAGTTGCTGATGAGATTGTTAAGGACGGCGGCGTTGCAAAGGCTTACAAGACAAACGTTCTTGACAAGGCGGTTGTTGAAGAGGTTCACGAGGCAGTTCTTGCAGACCTCGGCAAGTGCACAGTTCTTATCAACGGTGCAGGCGGAAACAATCCCCGTGCAACTACCGACCACGAAATGTTCGAGGAAGGTGACGACACCCGTGAGGACATCAAGACATTCTTCAACCTTGATAAATCGGGATTTGAATTTGTTTTCAACCTTAACATTATGGGAACACTCCTTCCCACCCAGGTTTTTGCAAAGGATATGATTGGCGAAGAGGGATGCTCTATTCTTAACATTTCTTCTATGAACGCTTTCACCCCCCTTACAAAGATTCCCGCATACAGTGCTGCTAAGGCAGGCGTTTCCAACTTCACACAGTGGCTTGCTGTTCACTTTGCTGAGACAGGCATCCGTGTAAACGCTATCGCTCCCGGTTTCTTCGTAACAGCACAGAATAAGGCTCTTCTCTTCAATGAGGATGGCACCCCCACACCCAGAACAGGTAAGATCCTTCGTTCTACTCCTATGAACAGATTCGGTGAGGCTGAAGAGCTTCTCGGCGCGCTTCGTTTCTTCGTAAATCCCAAGGAGTCGGGCTTTGTAACAGGTGTTGTTCTTCCCGTTGACGGCGGCTTCTCCGCATACTCGGGCGTATAATTTTAACGGAGGAAAAAACAATGGCAGATATTAAGCTTTGCGCATTTGCCGACGAAGCAGGCGATAGCCTTGCGGAACAGATAAAGGCAATGCAGGAAAACGGTATCGGACTTCTTGAACTCCGTACCATTGATAAAAAGAACGTAACCAAGTTCACAAACGACGAGGTTAAGGAATACAAGAAGCAGCTTGACGATGCAGGCATTAAGGTATGGTCCATCGGTTCTCCTATCGGTAAGGTTCAGATCTCTGCTGATTTCAATATTGATCTTGATCTTTGTAAGAGAACTGTTGAGATCGCAGATATGTTCGGTGCAAAGAGCATCCGTATGTTCAGCTTCTACGGCACCAATGGCGAGGCACAGTACCGTGACACCGTTATGGAGCGTCTTGCAAAGTACGTTGAGACAACAAAGGGGACAGACGTAACTCTTTGCCACGAAAACGAAAAGGGCATCTACGGCGACATCGCCGCACGTTGCCTTGAGATACATCAGAACATTCCCGAGCTTAAGTGCGTTTTTGACCCTGCCAACTATGTTCAGTGCGGCCAGGATACACTTGAGGCATGGGCAATGCTTGAACCCTACGTGTTTTACGGACACATCAAGGATTCTCTCGCTGACGGAAGCATAGTTCCTCCCGGCAAGGGCATCGGTCACATAGCAGAGTACCTTCCCAAGTTTGCGGCAAAGGGGTGCCAGGTTCTTACCCTTGAGCCTCACCTTAAGGTGTTCAGTGCTCTTAAGGACCTTGAAACTCCCGGCGACGAGAGTAAGGTTGGTCTTTACCACTTTGAAACCAAGCGCGATGCTTTCGATTGCGCTGTAAATTCACTTAAAGAAATTATAAAGGAGCTATAAGAATATGATTATCGGTGCACAGTTTTATACACTCAGAAATTTTTGCAAGACAACAGAAGGTCTTGACGAGTCTCTTAAGAAGGTAGCCGATATGGGTTATACCGCAGTTCAGCTTTCGGGCGTTTGCGAGTATGACGCAGAGTGGGTTGCTGAGAGATGCCGTGAGTACGGTCTTAAGATCGTTATCACTCACTTCAACTACGATAAGATTCTCAATGAAACAGATGCTACTATCGAGTTCCACAAAAAGATGGATTGCCCCTATATCGGTCTCGGTATGGCAAAGGGCGGTATGATGGACGATAGCTTTGATAAGTTCATCGCTGAGATTCCCGAGGTTGTAGAGAAGATCTCCGCTGCAGGTCTTAAGTTTATGTACCATAACCACAACCACGAGTTCGCGATCAACCCCAAGACAGGCAATCGCTTCATCGATGACCTTTGCGCAGCTTACCCCGCGGATAAGCTTGGTATCACAATGGATACGTATTGGGTTCAAGCAGGCGGTGCTGACCCCGCACAGTGGATTATGAAGCTTAAGGGCAGAAATAACGTCGTTCACTTCAAAGATATGAATATGTACCTCTACCGCGATGCTGACGGTAAGGCACAGCGCCAGAACCGCATCGCTACTATCGGTGAGGGTAATATGAACTATGATGCAATCATCGAGGCTTGCCTTAAGGCAGACGTTGAGTACGGCTTTGTTGAGCTTGACGACTGCTACGGAGCAGATCCCTTCGAGTGCATGAAGAAGAGCTACGACTTCCTTACAAGCAGATACGGCTTGAAGTAATAAATAATTTGAAAGGAATTTACATAAAATGAAAAAGGTAAAACTTGGTATTATCGGTATGGGTAATATGGGTTCCACCCATATGAAGAACGTTCTCGCAGGCAAGTGCCCCGAGATCGATATCGCGGCTGTTTGTGATATTGACCCCGCGAGAATTGAGGCTGCAAAGGGTTTCTATAAGGACGCTGTTGAAAAGAACCCCGAAGCAAATATTCCCGAGGTTGCATATTTTGACGATGCAATCAAGATGATGGAGTCTGGAGTTGTTGATTCCGTTATCGTTGCAATCCCTCACTATGATCACCCCAAGTCCGTTATAGATGCTCTTAACCACGGTCTCCACGTTATCAGCGATAAGCCCGCAGGCGTTTATACACTTCAGGTAAAGGACATGATGGCAGAGGCTGAGAAGCATCCCGACCTCGTGTTCGGTATGATGTTCAACCAGAGAACAAACCACGTTTTCCGCAAGATGAAAGAGATCATCGCAAGCGGTGAGCTTGGTGAAATAAGAAGAACAAGCTGGATCATTACTAACTGGTACAGACCCCAGTACTACTATGATTCGGGTGCTTGGAGAGCAACCTGGAGCGGAGAAGGCGGCGGCGTTCTTCTTAACCAGTGTCCCCATAACCTTGACCTTTGGCAGTGGATCTGCGGTATGCCCGCAAAGATCGACGCTAAGCTTAAGTTCTGTAAGTGGCACGATATCGAGGTTGAGGACGATGTAACAGCATACGCTGAATACGCAAACGGAGCAACGGGTACCTTCATCACAACCACCGGTGACGCTCCCGGTACAAACCGTTTCGAAATCGACTGCGACGGCGGTAAGCTTGTTTGCGAAGACGCAAAGACACTTAAGATGTGGAAGAACGAAGTGTTCGAGTCTGAGTTCACAAAGACAACAACTTCCGCATTTGGAGCACCCAAGTGCCAGGTTATCGACGTTGAGACAGACGGTGAGAATCCTCAGCACGTAGGAGTATTCAACAAGTTCGCAGCAGCAGTTCTTCGCGGCGAGCCCCTTGTTGCTGACGGACGTGAGGGTATCAACGGACTTTCTATCTCCAACGCTATGCACCTTTCCGCATGGCAGGGCAGAGAAGTCTCCCTTCCTCTTTCCGATGCTGATGAAAAGGCATTCTACGATGAGCTTATGGCTCGCGTAAAGACCTCCAGACGTAAGGAAAACGTAGTTTCCTCCGTGGCTGATACTTCTTCCAGCTATAATAACTGATAGTGTTAAATAAAAAGGGCTGATTTTATCAGCCCTTTTGCTATTTTTCTATATACCCGAGTCCCTCGTAAAAAATTCTTCCGTTTTCTGCGGCGGATTTTATTTTTACCGCCAGCGACGTGGTTGGTGTGCAATCTTCGAGTTGCTTACGTTTTATCCCCCACTTAAAAATATATCCCAACAGAGCGTCCGACGGGTCTTGCCGTGCGATTTTGAACAGATTTGCAAATTTTAAACTGTTGCTGTCTGGCACCAGAAACTCATCTAAAGATGTGTCAAGCAGCCATGAATGACAGGTGAAGAGGGAATAGTTGTATTCGGGAAAATACCGTTCAAAAAATCTTCTTGCGTTGTCTAAGGATTTTATACATTCTTCGGTGGAAAGCGGCTCGCCTTCGGGAATGTGCACCTCAATTATGTTATCGCCTTTCTGTAGTCCCTTTTCGGGTATGGAAAATTCTGATTTCGCTATGCAAAATTGCAGCCGTCCCAATTTGAAAAGCTTCATTTCAAGATGACGCTTTAGCCACTCAAGCTCGCCAAGATACAGTTCTCCCTTTATATCGCTCCAGGTTTTGGTCCAGGTTACAATATCTTTAAGTGTGTCAAGCAATATATTTTCGGGAAGGTTTTTGCTTTTGTATTTTTCTTTGAGGACATCGCAAAAATAAAGAAAATTTATAAGATTCTTTTTTCCGTTTTGCTCTTTTGTGTTATAACTTTCAACCGTTGCACCATCGTTTATCTTAATTTCATCAAGTGCACGGTCAAATTCTTTGTCCATGCTTTGAGGAAAACCGAGCTTTGAATACCATTTTCTGATCGTGTTTTTCATTGCAATGCTCCTTTGCGGTAATATTTTGTTATATGTTGAAAACTTTTGTTATTGACATAATGTAATTGATGTGATAAAATCAATAAAAACACTATCAACGCGGAGGTTTTATGGGCTGTCTGAATATTAAACAATCTGTTTCCGATGTTAGTCCAAAATTTCACATAGAAAAAATGGACAGCATTCACGGAACGGAAACGTATTTTTACCGTGACCATTTTCGTGTTTATTACGTGACACGAGGTTATATTACCGTATCCTCCGACAGAGGTGAAAGTATGCGTCTCGGTTGCGGTGATATTTGCATTTTGCCGCCCGACGTAAAACACACCATACGTGCTAATACTTCAAGTGCAGAGCTTTACGTGTTTACTTTTTCAATAGACTTTGTCGAGCATATCTTGCAGCATCAGGCGGGAAGCGGCGGAATGCTTTCTTCACTGTTTAACAGTGGTATGCCTACGGTTATCGCGCCTGTGCCCGCTGAGATGCAGATTCATTTGCAAAATCTCATGGAGTTTATGAGATATGAGTACGAGCAGGGAATAGGAGACTCGGAGCTTGCACTCAGAAATTGTCTCGCGACCGTTTTTTGCGTGTTTCTGGAGCTTTTGAGAGCGAAGAACGATATTCCGTCATTGCCCGATAAAAGCAGTATCGTCTATGCAATAGATTTTGTCAAATCAAATTATGAAAAAGAGATATCGGCTGAAGATATGGCAAAAATGATCTGTATGTCCAAGAAGGAGTTCCTTTTGCGATTCAAGGCGTTTTCGGGGCGTTCTTTCCACGATTTTCTCAATAAAACACGCGTTGAAAAGGCAATAGAAATATATAGGATAAACAAAGGGAAAATCAGCTTCTCGGAGCTTTCGTGGCTTTGCGGATACGAAAATTATGTTACTTTTTATCGGAATTTCATCAAATATACGGGGATTTCTCCCTCGGAATTTGATAACTAAAGGGGCAATAAGCCCCTTTTACTTTGCAAAATTGTTTTTTCTGTATATCCAGTTGCCGTTTGTGAAGTCCGGGAAGGGAATAGCTCCGCCCGTAGCCATAGATTGCTCGCTGAGAACGCTTATCGACATCCAGGTTGCCATATCGTAAACGTCTATTGGCATATCTTCGCCGTACTCGAGTGCTCTGAAAAGGTCGTCAAACTGAAGCGAATCAATGCCTCCGTGACCCTCTTTGCCGGGGTGATAGTCAACCCACAGCGGATGCTCGTATTTTCCATAGTAAAGGTTAATGTTACCCGATACCTCATCCCACATTTTGTGTCCCTTGTTGTCAGAGTCAAGATAAACACAGTTGGTGTCTTCGCTGATAAGCCCCCTTGTGCCCTGTGCAATAAATCCGCGGGCGTAGTATCTGGGCAGACAGGTGTCAAGTGTCAGACTGACTGTCTCGCCGTTCTGGCATTTTATAAGGGTAGAAACAACGTCCGATTGCATAAATTTCATTCCGTCAAGCTCGTCTATGCCGTTTTCTTTGGCGTAGTGCGAAAGTCCGACCGACTTTGAGCCTACCGAAATAAGAGACAAAAAGCGGTTTCCGCAGTTGATGTCAAGTAGCTTCGCAATAGGTCCTATGTCGTGAGTGGGATAATTGTCGGTGTTGCGGTGAATGTATTGGTCAAGGCGGTAGTGGCGCTTGCGCCAGCCTGTGCATATTTCCTCACGCATATCGTGGCGGTATGCACCCTCGCAGTGTACCATTTCACCAAGCAATCCCATGCGTCTCATGTTGAGCGCAAGAAGCTTGATTCGGTGATAACAAGCGTTTTCCAGCATGGTTACGGGCGTGTGTGTGCGCTCGTAACAGCGGATAAGCTCCCAAAGGCTTTCGATGCTGTACGCGCCGCCGACTTCGCTTGCGGCGATGACACCGCGCTCCATTGCGTACATACATATTTCTATGTGAGGAAGCCAGGAAGTGGATATAACCACCATATCGGGATGTGAATCGTCGATACACTTTTTGTAGTCGGTAAACGTAAGCGGACGGTGTCTGCCGTCATCTTCAATTCGCTTTGCCATCGCCTCGCATCTGTCCTCGTATACGTCGCAAACAGATACTATGTCAACATATTCTCTGCGTTTGAGGGCATTGTAAAGACCTGCGGAACGCAAGCCCAAACCGATAATTGCTATTTTGTAGTTTTTCATTTTTTATCTGCCTTTCTGTTATTTTTCAAGTGCCGGTATCCATAGTGTCTGACTGTCGGGAAGCGGAATGAAGCGAGTTATTTCCTCATTGCTCCTTCCCAAAAATCTCATAAAGTTTTTGTAGAAGATTTTCTCGCGCATCTTTTGAGGAATATCAAATTTATCAAAAAGTGCCGTGTCAATGGCAAGCCATTTTTTAGTCCACTCCGCACGGTAATTGTCGGTGCGGCAGTCAGTACCGTACATTATGTTGTTGGGAACGTCGTAGCCGACGGTAAATAGTTTTCTGAACAACTCCTCTCGGTATATCTCGGGAGTTCCGGGAGTAAGGTCCACAAACATCTCAACGCTTTTTCCCGTTGTCAGTGCGTTTAAAAACTTTCCGTATACGGCTATACATTCGTCTATCCAGGGCCAGGAACAGTGCGCCAGGGAAAAGCGAAGCCCATTAAGCTCTAAAAGCGCCTCCCAGTTTGCAGGGCGGTTGTACGCCGATGAGGGGGCACCGTCCCATAAAATTCCCGAATGGAACATTACAGGCTTGTCCAGTGCCGATATTTTTTCAAGCAAGTCCATACATTTGTTCTCGCCAACGTAAAAATTGTTGCATATTATCTTGAAGGCGGCTACCCCGGTGCCTGCGGCAGTGCTTATTTTGTCGAGTATACCTTCTTCGTCGGGGTGAATCCATAAAATAGGTATCAAGCGATCCTCGTAGCCCCTTGTCCAGTTTAATATTTCGGCAAGACGCGTTTCAAAGTCGCTCCCTGTTTCGGGCGACATTTCATAAGGCCTGTTTGAAATGACCGAACAGCCCCAAACACCCGCTTCGGAAAGCTGCGAAAGCAGACGTTCGGGGTTGGGAACGGTGTTTTTTGCGTGTACGTGCATATCGAAAATCTTCATATTGACATCCTTTTTATCGCTTATTTGATTTCAGAGGTGACTTTATTTTACCACAGCTTTCTCAATATTTCAATTACATTTGTTTTGTCCACATTGCATTTTGATGATTTGAATATAAAAGTGCTGATTCAATGAATCAGCACTTTCGCGTCAAAAAATTGTCTCCACGTTTTTTTGCGAATTGTCGGGAGAGTATTTCCAATAGTCAATGTGTGTCGCTGTGCTTCCGTCAATAAAGTATTTTGGCGGAGCCTTTGTTACCTCACCCTTGTAGGTGTCTATAAGTACCAGCTTTATTTTCATTCTTTCGGGAATTATGCTCTTTATGTATACCGCACAAGGGTAGCCGATAAGCTCTGATAAAGTGGCGGCGTCATCTTCCGAGCGTATCTCCGCAAGTCCCGCAAGATTTGGAGTCAGCTCTATGAAAACACCGTAGCTCTCTATACTGCGTATGATTCCAGCCACGGTTTGCCCTACCTTGAATTCGTTGGCGTTTTCTTCCCAGGTTCCGAGCAGTTCGCGCTGAGTAAGGAAAACACGCCCCGATTTGGAGTCAATGCTTTTTATTGCCGCCCAAATGACCTCACCAACCGCCAAACGGTCCGATGGGTGCGATATCCTCGATACCGAGATGCAGTCGATTGAAAGCAGGGATATAAGCCCGCACCCGATGTCGGCAAAGGCACCGAAATTTTCAAGTCTCGTTATCTTGGCGCCTACTACGTCTCCGCTCTCTAACTGAGAGACGTAAGAAAAATAACAGTCTCGCTGTGCCTCCTTGCGTGACAGCCTGGCAATGCGAGTTCCGTTTTCTTCAAAAAAGCCCATAACCTTGAAACAGGTTGGCTTTCCCACTCGCGTGATTATGGCGATGTCTTTCGTGTCCTCTCCACAGGGTGAAAAGGTAGCGTCCTCGCGTTCTATAATTCCGGTGCTGCCGCAAAGATCAACGTAAAGCCGCATCTCGTTGTCGCAAAGAGCTACGGGTGCCTCCAGAATTTTTCCTTCAGCCATAGCGCGTTCAAGTCCCTGTGCGCTTGATATGTATTCTCTGTTTTCGGGAGTGGGATAGAGCAATCCTTCGGGTTTGTACGAATTTAACATAATTGTTTAGTTCCTTCCTTGTTTTCGTCGTTGATACATTATATTTTTTTAGAACTCGAAATATGCTTGAATGAGAAAAAACGAGAAAATCGAAGAAAACGAGAGCTTCAATATAGCTAAATTAAATTATTTAAACTTTTTTCAAAAAAGGTATTGACAATACAGTTGACTTGTGATATAATACACAGGTCAAAACCAAAAGAATGTAAAAAGGAGAAAACAAAATGTCTACATTTATGGCTAAAGTTGCCCAGGGCAACAACCAGAACAAGGCTGCTGACGATAAGTCTATCGTAACACGCGGCTGGTATGTAATCGACGCAGCAGGCAAACCTCTCGGTAAGGTTGCAGTAGCAGCGGCAACAATCCTTCGCGGTAAGCACCGCCCCGAGTTCACCCCCCACGTTGACTGCGGTGAGTTCGTAATCATCATCAATGCAGCACAGGCAGTTCTTACAGGAAAGAAGCTTGAGCAGAAGTACTATCGCCGTCACTCCGGTTATATCGGCGGTCTTAAGGAAGTACAGTATAAGACACTTATGGCAACAAAGCCCGAGCTTGCAATGGAGCTTGCAGTAAAGGGAATGCTTCCTCACAATAAGATCGGTGATAAGTCTGCAACACGTCTTAAGGTATACGCAGGTGCAGACCACGGCCACGAGGCACAGAAGCCCGTAGCACGCGAGATATAAGGAAAGGAAGGTAAAGTAATATGTATACAAGTGCAAAGCCTTATTTCTACGGTACAGGTAGAAGAAAGAAATCCGTTGCCCGTGTTCGCATCGTTCCCGGAACAGGCGTAATCACCATCAACGGAAGAGATATAGACGATTACTTCGGACTTGAGACACTCAAGCTCATCGTAAACCAGCCCTTCGGCGTAACAGGCACAGAGGGTAAGTTTGATATCATCGCTACAGTAGTAGGCGGCGGTATCTCCGGTCAGGCAGGCGCAATCCGCCACGGTCTTGCAAGAGCTCTTGTTTGCTCTGATGAAACACTCAGACCCGCTCTTAAGGCAGCAGGCTTCCTCCGCCGCGACCCCAGAATGAAGGAAAGAAAGAAGTACGGACTCAAGGGCGCTCGTCGTGCTCCTCAGTTCAGCAAGAGATAACTTCTTATTTCTGCGGAAATTCAATTCAAAAAATTACAGCACCCACTTTTGGTGGGTGCTGTTTTTTCGTAGGGGAGACCTGCGGTTTATGGCGGTTCAATTTGTAAAAA
>JAFTLM010000376.1 GCA_017455945.1 Clostridia bacterium
AAAACGCCGAGTGCCTGCGGGCACAAAAGGTCGCTTTTTGCAAAAAGCTCCGCAAAAAACCTTTCTGGACTTGGCAAGTGCGAACACATCCCTCGCCGCTAAACTATAATTTATTTCTTCCAAACAAGAAAACCGATGTTGTTTAAACATCGGTTTTCGAGGTGCGACAGATGTGTTCGCACCAATTTAATTACGTGCACGCCGAAGGCATTAAGCCCGCACCGGTAGGTGCCCGAAGGCATTATGCCCGTCCGGCGAGGACTATCTCTGGATACGTCCCGAGCCGTCTCCGCCTGCAAGCTTCTCAACCTCTGCAACGGTAACCATGTTGTAGTCACCCTCGATAGAGTGCTTAAGAGCAGATGCGGCAACTGCGAACTCAACCGCGCCCTGAGCTGTCTTGCCCGAAAGAAGCGAGTAGATAAGTCCGCCGCCGAAGGAGTCACCGCCGCCTACGCGGTCGATGATGTGGAGGTCGTACTTCTTGGAGAAGCAGTACTCGTTAGCCTTTACGTCATAGAGCATTGCGGACCAACCGTTATCAAATGCGCTGCGGCTCTCGCGGAGAGTGATAGCCACGTACTCAAATCCAAACTTGTCAGCAAGCTGCTTTGCAACAGACTTGTAGCCCTCGTGGTTAAGCTTACCGCCGTAGATGTCGGTAGCCTCTGCCTCGATACCGAATACGTCCTTTGCGTCCTCCTCGTTGGAGATGCAAACGTCAACGTACTGGCAAAGGTCTGTCATAGCTTCTCTTGCCTGCTCTCTTGTCCAGAGCTTGCCACGGTAGTTAAGGTCACAGGAGATCTTAACGCCCTTTTCCTTGGCCTTCTTGCAGGCGATCTTGCAGATTTCAACTACGTTTGCGCCAAGAGCGGGAGTAATTCCTGTAAAGTGGAACCAGTCAGCCCCCTCAAAGATAGCATCCCAATCGAAATCCTCGGGAGTAGCCTTTGCGATAGCCGAGTTAGCACGGTCGTAAATGCAGACAGAACCTCTCTGCGAAGCACCCTTCTCGTTGAAGTAGATACCTACTCTGTCACCGCCGCGGGTGATGAGAGAGGTGTCAACGCCGTAACGGCGAAGGCTGTTAACAGCCGACTGACCGATAGCGTGTGTGGGGAGCTTGGTAACGTAAGCAGCATCCATACCGTAGTTAGCAAGAGAAACAGCAACGTTAGCCTCACCGCCGCCGAATGTGAACTCAACGTGGTCGCACTGAACGAATCTTTCGTAGTTGTAGGGCTGAAGACGGAGCATAAGCTCGCCGAAAGTAACTATTCTTTTCATTGTTTTATTTCCTTTCTTATTACTTTACAAGGTGGTAAGCAAAACCGTTGATCTCGTCTGCGAGATAGATAAACTTCATAGCGCCCTTGTCGTCGTAGGTTGCTGTGGAGTAGTCGAACTTAACGCCTCTGCGCTCAAGGTGGTAAACAGCGCGGTCAACGTTGTTTGTCTCGATAGCGATGTGACCGTGTGTGCCGGGGCCCTTGTCGTTCATAATTTCAAGCTCGGGGCTTACGAAGATAGACTTGGAAGTAACCTTGGAGCCGAATGAGAAGTAGTCGCCAAGAACCTTAGCTGTACCCTCGGAGGTGGCTCCGCAAGGATTGATACCAACGTGACGGAACTTGAGAGCGAGCATTGTATCAACAGCCTCTCTTACAAGCTTTGTAATACCCTCAAAGTCGCCTGCGGCAATCATATCGGGCTTAACCATCCAGCTGCCGCCGCAGCAGATGATCTTGGGGAACGCAAGATAGTCGTTTACGTTCTTGGGGTTAACTCCGCCTGTGGGCATGAATGTTACGCCGCCGTAAGGAGCGGACATAGCCTTGATCATTTCGATACCACCCGACTGCTCTGCGGGGAAGAACTTAACTGTCTTAAGACCAAGCTCAAGAGCCGCCTCGATACCCGAGGGGTTGTTGATACCGGGAACGATGGGGCATCCCTTTTGCTGGCAGTACTTAACGATTTCGGGGTTGAAGCCGGGGCTTACGATAAACTTTGCGCCCGCCTCGATAGCGTCGTCAACCTGAGCCTTGGTAAGAACCGTGCCCGCACCGACGATCATGTCGGGATATTCCTTTGCGATAATAGCGATAGCGTCCTTAGCGGCAGCTGTTCTGAAAGTAACCTCAGCACAGGGAAGACCGCCGTCAACAAGCGCCTTTGCAAGAGGAGCCGCGTCCTTTGCGTCGTCGATCTTGATAACGGGAACGATACCGATAAGAGATAATTCCTTTAAAATGTCCATTTTTTGACCTCCAAAAAATCAAATTTTTACAAATACCATTATACACCTAATATTTTTCAATGTCAATAGTATTTCTTACTTTTTAATTTTATTTTCTTACGATTTACACGTCGTCGTCATATTTGGGCTTTACCTTGTAGAAATCCAGCACGGGAAGCAGGAATAGTGCCGTAAGACCCGCGGTAAATCCGCCGTTGTAAAGCACAAATCCTCCGTGCATAGCCGCGGTTGACGTGCAGATTATGGCGCATACAAAACCCGCAAGCACGCCCACCTTAACCCCGTATTTTCCCGCAAAGGGGCAAAGACCGGTAGCGAAAGCCAGACCGTTCATATAGCTCTGAGTGGAGAGCGACCAGGTCATCTCGAACTTGCTCAAAATGCAGATAAGGTATGTAAGCGTGAAAAGCAGAGTATACCCCAAAGCGATGGGGTAGACGTTTCTCGGGTGCTGACCGTCGGCAGCAAAGGTAAGCGCCGCAAAGGTAACCCCCACCGTAGCCCCGGTAAAGCCGTCTCCCACGGGAAGTCCCAAAAGAGTGGGCAGAACGAAAACGATATTAAGGTAGGCAAGTATACAGAATCCGTACACTCCTATATTTATAAAGCAAAGCGGCATACCGAACCTGTCGGTGAAATCGGTGCCGTATCCGGTAGATTTTATCAGATTTCCGTAGTCCTTGAAGCTCCTTCCGTTCATAAAGAAGCCAACCGCTATATTGGCGGCAAAGAAAAGAGCGAAGAAGCAGTTCATAAAGCCCCTGTAGGCGTATGGCATAGCGTAATAACGCGGATTTTCGATAATAATTTTCGCAGGCTCGGCAACGCCCAGCGTGCGGTACATAAAGGCGTAAATGAAAATTCCCAGTATGCCTATGGCAAGCCCCGCCTTGTACATATTGTAACCTCGGTGCATCTTGGTGGTTCCCGGCAGAAGCGCGGGCACAACAAAGCCCACAGCAAGCCCGAAAAGTGCCGCCATAATTATTCCCTCAACAGTAACCCTGGTCTGGTCGGCGTTGAACGTACCTATGGAGTATCTGAACAGCATATCACCCACAAAGGGAGCGAGGGCTGTGGAGAAGAAGGAAATATGCACGTTTTCCCTAAATGGCTTTTTCATCACTCCGCAATAGACGAGGACGCCGAAAAAGGGCGGCCACATATTGATAAAGTTAAGTCCGTAAAAGCAATGGGCGATAACCAGCAGATAGCCCGCCAGCGTCGTGGCGTTTGCCTTGACACGGCTGATGAAGATTATAAAGTTGCAGGCAAGACCGCAGACAGCCGCATTAAAGAAGGCACTTCCAAGCCCGCCCAAAGCAAAATAATCCGTAACCAACTCCGAGGGCGAGGTAAGGATACGCCTGAGACTTTCAAAAAATTCGCTCTCGCCCGAATACCACGCCGCCAAGGGTGACACGGCAAGAAAAACAAGGCTGATAAAAAAAGCGTAGAGCTTTATCGTCCGGCTTGTCCTTTCGGCATTGTGAGCGTAGGGAGAATCCTCTATGACAGCTTCAACGCCTGTGTCGTTTTTTACGTCTGTTTTCATTTTTTCCTCTCGTATTGTTGTTATTTCTTTTGAGAAAGGGTTTTGTTTTCGGGATACCAATGTAATTTGCGGATATGTTCACAAAAAACGAATTACAATTCAAACCTGCACGGCAAAAGCCCGTCAAGGGTCAATTCCCTCTCTCGCTTGCCGTCAAAAAGAACCACCCGCATTTTTCCGTCGGACGAAAACTCGGAAAGTGCCTGTCGGCAAGCTCCGCAGGGCGGGCAAAACTCTGAAATATCGCCCTCTTTTCCGCCCACAACGGCTATCGCCTCAAATTCTCTCTTCCCTGCCGAGACCGCCGCAAAAAGGGCGTTTCGCTCGGCACAGCAGGTCAGCGAATAGGAGGCATTTTCTACGTTCGCACCGCAGAAAACACTTCCGTCAGAACACAAAATCGACGCTCCCACAAGAAATCCCGAATAAGGGGCGTAGGCGTTTTTCCTCGCTCCGAGAGCAAGTTTTACAAGCTCGCTGTTATCCATATCAATCCACCTTCGACAGATAAGCCACCTGCTCATCGGTAAGCTTGTCTATTGTTATTCCAAGCGTCTCCAGCTTCATCGCCGCCACCGCCTCGTCTATCTCGCGCGGCACGGCGTAGAGCTTCTTCTCAAGCTTGCCCTTGTTCTTCGCCAGATACTCAAGC
>JAFTLM010000377.1 GCA_017455945.1 Clostridia bacterium
AGGTGCTTATATATCCGCACTTGACTATTTTCTTCACTCTCGTATAATTTGCCGCACCCCAGTTATAACCGAGTGCAGGAGCCAATGAATCGCTTATTCCGTAAAGCAACGGCCAGCAAAGGTCACTGGCATACATCAGCACGGCGTATACCGCAACCGCAGTCTGTCCGCCTCCGTCTCCCCAGGCTTGTGCTCCGAGTGTCATACGCGAAATATTCATAAATATAGACGTAATACGCCCCGACACGTTATTAAGGAACACGGGCGAACCGCAAGCGGCTATCTGTTTGAACATTGAAAATTCAAACTTGGGTTTGACGAACTTCAAAAGTGTCTTTTTCATCAGAAACGGTGTCAATGCCACAAAAGAACAGATACACATGGAAAGCGACGTAGCCAACGCAGAGCCCACCACGTCCATTTTCATAACCAACAAAAAGAAAGACAGCAAAGCTATATTCATAACGTTACAACCGATATTGATTACCATACTGGTCTTTACAAATCCGCTGATTCGCAAATAGTTATCCATTGCAAAAAATATTGTCGCCAACGGACTGCACAGAGCGCAGGTACGCAAATATCTCACCGAGGTATCAAGAAGCTCATTGTCAGCCCCCATAAGTCTTGCCAAAGGCTCCGCCGCAAAAAACATTATGCTTCCCATAAGCACGGAAGCGATAAATATCATTATGACCGAGCAGGAAAACACGTTGTTGGCTCTTTTATGGTCCTCACGCCCCAGTGCAATAGATATGGGAACCGAAGCTCCCACACCTATCAGGTCAGCCAATGAAAAATTTATCATAACAAGGGGCATGGCGATGTTTACCGCGGCAAACGCCCCCTCGCCGAGTGTTTTACCGATAAATACTCCCTCTACAATACTGTACACCGACATGGCAAACATACTTATCATACCGGGCAAAGCCACGGTAAAAAACAGTTTCCACGGTGCCATTGTGGCGTACATAGTTTCGGCTTTCATTTTCATTTTTACAGATTATTCTCCGTCGCAAAAATCATATACGGCTTTCAAGATAACCGCACACGTCGCCCACCGTTTCAAAGCGGACGAACTCGGTAAATTTAAAATTGAACGAGTCCTCTATCTCCATTGACATCATCATAAGTGCCAGCGAATCAAAGCCCAGGTCGTCAACAAGTCTCGTCTCCTCTGTAATCTTTGACATATCCACGTTGGGAAGCACCTTTCCCAAAATTTCTTTTAATTGTTCAAGCATAATCATTCTCCTATTTTCTTAATGTACGAACGTCTGCGTTTGTGCTGACGTGATTCGAAATATTTCCACTGTGCCTGTACGGCGGTATTGGTTTCAAGGTTGAGATTTGTTTCGCACTTCTCTATATTGCCCTCAGCCAATATATCCAACAATTTGTTTACGACAACCGCATTCACTCCCGAATTCTGGTATTGCGGAAGCACCGCAACCAGCCCGAGGTCAAGGGTTTTGGGGGTCTTTACGGCTTTTAGAATTTTAAAAAGCGTCGGCAGGGTAAGCCGTCCTCCGCTCTTCTTGACAGCCTCTCCTATTCCCGGGAAGCAAAGACCGAAAGCAACCACCTTTTCGTTTTCGTCACAGATAAATACTGCGTATTCCTTATTGACAATAAGCATAAACTGGTCAACCAGCTCATCCTGTGCCGCCTTTGATATCGGCACGGTTCCGTAAAGATGTCTGTAGCACTCGTCAAGACACTCGAAAAATCCGTCGCGGTATCTGGCTATGTACTTTTTCTTTGAGAGACTTGTGTCCGCAACGTGAAGCTTATTCATTTCAAGCGTTCTTTGCGCCACACGTGCAAGCATTTCGTTGCGTTTTTCGGGCATTTTAAGCTCATACTCTACCCAATCCACGTCTTTTACGAAGCCGTATTTTTCTATGAGTTCTCCGTAATATTTGTAATTATACTGCTCCTCAAAGGTAGAATCCTCATCAAAGCCGTCTACAAGAAGCCCCTCTCTGTCAAGGTCGCTGTACCCGAGAGGTCCGCAGATTTCGGTCATTCCCTTCTCTCTGCTCCAATCCTCAACCGCTTTGAACAATGCGTCGCTTACCGTTTGGTCCTCTATACTGTCAAAACGGGTAAAACGCACCTGCTTGACACCGTGATTTTCATTGTACTGCTTTTGAATTATTCCCTGTATTCGTCCGACCGTTTTTCCGTCTTGTTCAGCCAAGAAAAACACAGACTCGGCAATGTCGCTGTTTCCGCCTGATTTTATCAGTTTCTTCTCGTCACCGTAAAGCGGCGGAACAAAATAAGGGCACTTTTTATACAGCTTAAGCGGAAACTCTATAAACTCTTTTATGTCGTGCGAAGTTTTTACCTCTTTTATTTCAATCATTTCAATCCTCCAGAGGCTCATCCTCACGTCTGATAAACGCCAGTCCATATCCTGCGAGCCACGGACCGTTATGCGCACCGCTTACGGGAGACATTATCACATCCTCGTGGTTGGTTGCTACACCGAAGTTGCCCTCTATATTTTTGAGTGTTTCAAGAAGCGACGGACCGGTGTATATATGCCAAAGCAAATAATCCTCGGGACTGCGGTCGCCTATTCTTTCTTTCAAAATTTCGCAGGTTCGTGCCAGTGCCTTTTTGGGGGTCTTGATGCTCTCCAGCGGGGCGATGGCTCCATCAGGTGAAAAATGCAGAACCGGACAAATATTGAGCAGTTGTCCGAAAAAAGCCTTTCCGCCTTTAAGACGTCCGTTATAGATAAGATAGTCAAGCTTTCCGTCAACTCCGATGAAAAGCTGGTGCTTCATCATCCAGGCAATCTCCTTGAGTATCTCTTCACTTGACATACCGCCTGCGGCAAATTCAGCCGCTTTTATTGCCAAAAGTCCCTCTCCGAAGCAGGTTATCTTTGTATCAATTACGTTTATTTTAAGTCGGTCCTCAAACTCCTTGGCAATAAGAGAAATCTTGTTATATGTTCCGCCAAGTTCTGACGACAACACAAAAACTATTGCCTCGTCGCACCCTTCGGATATTGCTTTCTCAAACGCCCCACGAATCTCTTCGGTTTCGGGCATTCCGGTATAGGGAAGATGGTTTTTGGGATCCTCCAGCGTTTCAAGGCGTTTGTAAAAATCCACGGGGTCAAGGTCAAGTCCCTCTCTGTATTCCTTTCCCTCAAAAAAAACGTGAATCCTTATTATTTCAATTCCAAGATTTCTGTAGCGTTCGGGTGCATATTCGATGCAGCCTGTCGAAGTACACATAATTTTGATTTTTGACATATTTACACCTCTCAGATATTATTTTTGTATTTTTCTTTATCAAAAACAGCTTTATTTTCAGCCATATTAAGAAGCATTTCCGCCGTATTTACCACGGCGTCCTCTCCCGAATTTCCTCGTGTTTTTATGACCGTTTTCTCCACGCCGAGAATAATTCCGCCACCCAACGAGCTTATATCGTATATGCTCATCAGGTGCATAGCCAGCTTTTTTATCTCATCGCTTTGTGTTTTATAAGCATATTTCATAATGTCGGTAATAATGCGAGTTGCCGTTCCCTCGGTAACCTTCAAAACCTGGTTTCCCGCAAAGCCGTCGCACACCAGCACGTCACAATCTCCCGAAAGTGCATTATTGCCCTCTATGTTTCCGACAAAATTAAGACTTTCGTATGCCGCAAGTATGGGATAAGTCTCTTTAACCAGCTTATTCCCCTTGCTCTCTTCGGCTCCGTTTGACAAAAGTCCTACCTTAGGACGTTCTATGCAGTACATACTTTTCATAAAATCGGAGCCGAGCTTTGCAAAATGATGAAGCATATCCGAGTTACAATCTATGGTTGCACCCGTATCAACAAGGCAGGTAAAGCCTCCGCTTTGTGCCGGCAACACCGCCGCAAGTACGGGGCGTACCCTCACCTTTCCCGAAAGATATCTCATAGAGCCCGCAAGAAGCACGCCCGTATTTCCCGATGAAATCATTCCCACAAGGTCATCCCTCTCGGAAAGTGCCGAAAGTGCCTTCAGCATTGATGAATTACGCTTATTAAAGAGCGCCTCGGCAGGCGAATCGTAATTTGTTATTTCATCGGGAGCATCAAGTATCTCCACTCTGTCCACAGGCACATTCAACGCCGAACACTCCTGCTCGATAAGCTCTTTGTCGCCGACAAGCAACACCGAAAGTCCCGGGTGCTTTTCAAGTGCTTTTGCGGCACCCTTTATCACAACCGACGCACCCTTGTCACTGCCTTTTGTGTCAATAACTATTTTTGTCATTATCTCAAATCCTCCTATTCAACAGCTATAAGATAATCGTATATTTCCTGTCCTCCGTCGTAAAGCGACAGCTCGCAATCGGGATAAAGCTCGGAAATTTTTTCGGCAAGCTCCGCTCGCTCATCTGACGACACGTCCTTACCCGCAAAAAGCGATATTATCTCGCACATATCGGTATTTACCGCCGCAAGCATTTTCAGCACCGCCTCGCCGCCGTTTGGGGCAGAAGCGATTATTTTGCCTCCGCTTATTACTATGTAATCACCACTCTTTATATCCAGACCATCAACGCGGGCATCACGCACGGCTTTGGTTATCTCTCCGTCCACAACGTCCTTCGCCGCTCTTTCGGCACTTGAAACCAGCAAATCCACGTCGGTAATTCCGGGAGTTATAACAGACAACGCTCCGTATCCCTGCATAAGATTTTTGGTTTCCACCACTCGAATATCGGCATCTTCATAGACCTCCGCCGCCTGTCTTGCGGCAAGTATAATATTTTTGTTATTGGGAAGCACTATGATATTTCTGCTTTCGCATTTTTCAAACGCCTTAATAAATTCCTCTATGGATGGATTTGCCGTCTGACCGCCCGATATTATCTGCTCGGCTCCCATATTTGTAAAGAGGTCAGATATCCACTCGCATGTTGCCACCGCAACCACAGAAAAAGGCTTTGTGCTTTTTATCTTTTGCGTGTGGGGCTTAATCTCTTC
>JAFTLM010000378.1 GCA_017455945.1 Clostridia bacterium
AGGTAGAGGAAAAACCCGTTGTAGCGCCCCCTGTCGTATCTGCACCCCCTGTGGTAAAAGAAACGGTTGAGGAAGTTGTTACAGAGAGCACTCCTGCTACGGTACAGACTGTTGTTACGGCACCCGCTGTCGAGGTAAAACCTGTAGAAAAGGTTACCCCGATTGCTTCTGTTGCCGATGCAGCAAAAGTTGTTACACCTACCCCTGCCGCAGTGGTGATTGAAGAAATTTTAGACGAGGCGGCAGAGACGGAGCAGAAAACCGGTCCTGCCTACACTAAGGATATGTCCGTTGAAGATATTTGCGCCGTTATGACGCTGGATGAAGCACTGAACTATGTGGTTACAAGCGGTGCCTGTGCGGGTCAAAAACTCTCTCAGGTTGCCGAAAGACGAGCCGCAAGTTTGCGTTTCTATTTGACCGGTTATAAAGGCGATGATAACATCCTTCGTGCTGCAGCGACCTTGATTATTGCTTCCCGTCCCGAATTACAGGCAAGCTAAATAATTTGAGTTAAGCTCACCAGGAAGGAGGTCGAACTATGAGCCATAAGCAGGATTTCCCGTTTGATATTGAGTATGTGGTACACCTGCTCAACCTGCGTATTCGCCGCCCACGTGAAGACGGTGTTTACACCGATTGCCCGTTTTGCGGTGATAATCGCGGGAAATTAAAAGTGAACTATCATCAAAATGTCTGGCGGTGTAATTACTGCAACGAAGGTGGCGGTATGCTGAAGCTATACGCTATGGCAAAAAATATCTCGACCTCGGAGGCGTTACGTGAGATCAACGACACCATAATGAATGGTGATTGTTGGAACCACAGGTCTCCTGCAGAGCCGATGATGAAGAAAACGCCCAAACCGGCACAGCGTTCGACCTTGGCGGATATTTCCGTTATACACGATACTCTCAGCGGTCTGCTCGGAATGCTCAAGTTATCCGAGCAGCACCGTGAGCATTTACGTGTTGCACGGGGACTTACCGACGAGGAGATTGACCGCTTGGGATATAAGAGTACGCCACCGTTCTATATGTGCAAGCCCTTAACCGAACGTCTGATTGCTCAGGGTTATACGGTTGAGGGTGTACCTGGCTTTTATCAAAAAGACGGAGCGTGGACGGTAAGTTTCTCAACTATCCTTGCGGGAATACTGATTCCGGTTAAAGGTGTTGACGGACTGATACGCGGATGCCAAATACGGCTTGATGTGCCGTTAAAAGACGAAAACGAAGACGAAGACAAGCCCGGAGCGAAGTATGTGTGGCTTTCATCGGCAGGAAAACCGATGGGAACATCTTCGGGCAGTCCGGTACATATTGCCGGCGAGCCTAATTCGAGGGTTGTCTACGTAACGGAGGGCATATTAAAGGCGGATATTTCTCATATCTTAATGAACCGTACCTTTGCGGGAATTGCAGGCATAAGCAACCTTGCTCAATTAGAGTTGCTTCTTGCATACCTTGCAGAGAATGGTACAGAGGTTATTGTCGGTGCTCCCG
>JAFTLM010000379.1 GCA_017455945.1 Clostridia bacterium
GAGGTTTCATTTTTGGTTATTTGGTATATGTTGCCACAAACCGTACGCCTTTGTCACATAGGCACAATGCACAAAAAAAGGAGCGAACTTTAGATAAGTTAGCTCCCCTTCTGTTTTGCGACTTATACCATTACATCGTTAAAAATGTAATTTTTTATTCGATTAGTTGTCATATTCTATATCCACGTCCTCATAGTATGAATTAAAGTAAACCACATCACCTATTTTTCTTGTGCTAATTTTCTCATTTCCAGAAAAAAGAACAAAATCCAAAAAGTAGTCTTTATCCTTCGGGGTGTAGAATTCATCTGCTTCAGCATAATAAAAATAACGTTTAGACGGGTGAGAAGTTGTAACAAAATAAAAATATTTCCTATTGGTTTCCTTATTAAAACCACTAATAGATATTGGAATCATCCCCAAATTTGGGAACTCCTCACTTTGGGTAAAACCTAAATTATAATAATTAAACCCAACTACGTTACAACTCGTTTCAGCCAAAACTTTATAATCATATTTGTTCAACACCTCATTAAGTATTATTGAATGCCTTAACGTATCTTCACACAAAAAATCCACATTTGAATTTATTAATTTTTCTGTTAACTCACCAACACCATCAACTCTTAACAAAGTGTATTGTTCACTTTTCTTTGAAACCGACTCCATTTTTTGTAGCCTCGTGCTAGAAGTTAACGCCACATATATGCTATCTTCTAACACAAAATAAAAATAAACTCGCGTATATTTTAAGATTTCATCATCAGTTGCCTCAGGATACAAGTTTCTAAAATATTGATAGCAAGTAGGATTAAATCTTGTACCATAAGCACCATCAATTTCATGCCTTCTTTCACTTTCAAAAATTTGTAGATACTCTTCAAACTTACCACTCTTCACAATATAATCGTAACTTTCTACAATCATTGGCTTACTACCAATTTCTATCTCGTGTTCTGTTTCTTTTTAATCTGTTTCTACGTATGCTATTCCCAGGGAATTTGTTGTATCATCTCTGCCAAAATCAATCGTTGAATCTTTATCAATCCCACAAGCAATAAATATTAATACAGTTAACAATATCAATAGAAATATCCCCCATATAGATTCTTTGCCTTTTTTCATTTTCTTTTCCTCCTAAAATGAATATAAATTAAAAAGTGCGCAGCCGAAGCTACGCACGAAAAACGTATAGCTCCGATTGCTGCGACACAAATTGAATTTTCTATTGCATTTCTGTATATTACACCACGAAAAAGCATACGAAAATAGAGTACACGTTTTTACCTATTATTAAGATAAAAAAGTATACTTTCACCGTGAATGTAAATATACATCAAATTTACAATTATTATTCAATTTATGTCGCAATGTTATTGTAACACAATAATTGGGAAATGTCAAGAGGCGATTTATAATTACAGTTGTTCTGTGCAAAACACTCCCTGTGTGGCATTCTGAGCGAAGGGCGAAAGGCAAACAAGCAAATTTTCGGCTACGCTCAGGATGACACTTGAAGGATGTTTGCGGTAATATTTTTGTTTTTCGGGAGGCGAAACGCCTCCTCTACAACGTGTCAATATTGTTTACGGAAATTATTTTGTTTTGCGGCGGATCGCCCGGGAGGTCGCCCTCTACAACGTGTCAATATTGTTTACGGAAACGTTTTTGTTTTCGACGGTTTTCTCCGCAAAGAAAGAACGAAGTAAAAAGGAGCGAGTATTACACTCGCTCCTTTTGGATTAAATATCCAATTTTTTCATATACTCTACAAATTTCGGGAACTCGATTTCGGGTTCGGGAAGCTCTTTATGCCATACTTTTTCGTGTTCGAAAGAAAAATATCCGTCATAACCGTCATCAAGCAAAAGTTTTATTATTCCTTCTATATTTATATTCCCTTCTCCCAGAGTCCGCAGTTTGGTTTGTCCGTCTTCTCTTACCGCATCCTTCAGGTGCACGTGGCGGACGTATGGTCTGATAACTTCATACACCTCGTCGATATCGTTACCGCAGCCGGTAAAGGTATGGCAAACGTCCCAGATTATACCGAAAGATTTATATCCTTTCAGGGCGTTTATCACCTTTGCCAAGCGTTCGGGGGTATTTACGTCTCCGTGTATTTCAAGGCAAACGGTAACGCCGCTGTCTTCTGCGTACTCACAGACTGCGGAAATGCCGTCGATTATATTTTTCATTGAGGTTTCGGGATCGTCCGGTGAGACGTTATTTCCGAAAACTCTGACAAAAGGCACGCCGAATTTTTTAGCGTAATCGACTGTAAGCTTTGCTTCGGAGATATTTTTTTCGTGTTTCTCCCTATCGTGAAAGCTTGAAGATGCACCGAAACACACAAAATCCAGCCCGTTATTTTTTAATTTTTCAAGAGTTTTCGGCTTGTTTTCATCGGAAAACTCGGGAATTCCGTCAAAATTCATTACACCGTTAATTCCGCGCACTTCAACTCCGCGGACACCGAGTTTTTTACACTCGGAAACTATTTTATCAAAGCTCCAGGTTGGACAACCAAGTGTGGAAACAGAAAGTTTCATAAAATTTCTCCTCCAATCTTATATTACAACACAATTATACCAGTTTGTTTCTGTCAAGTCAAGGTTATTCTTGCTTTCTTTTGGTATATTTCGGCTTTATTTGCGAAACAATATAGAAAAAGGAGTGTGATTTTATGAGCAAGGTTCATATAGCAAAAGTCTGTGCAAAAGAAATTCTCGATTCAAGAGGAAATCCTACCGTAGAGGCAACTGTATTTTTAAGCGACGGCACCGTGGGAATTGCCAGTGTTCCGGCAGGAGCGTCAACGGGAAAGCACGAAGCCAATGAAAAGAGAGATGCGGACGCAAACTATTACCACGGCAAAGGTGTTCTAAAGGCGGTATACAACGTATGCAGGGTAATATCTCCCGCAATAACCTGTATAAATCCTTGTGAGCAAAACGAGCTTGACCGAGTACTTTGCGAGCTTGACGGAACCCGTGACAAATCAAAGCTTGGAGCCAACGCCATTCTTGCGGTGTCTTTGGCGAACGCAAGGGCTGCGGCAAATCATCAGGGTGTTCCACTGTACAAGCACCTCGGCGGAATCAATGCACGCAGGCTTCCCATACCGATGATGAATATCTTAAACGGCGGAGCACACGCAGGAAACAACGTGGAAATACAGGAGTTTATGATAGTTCCCGCGGGTGCACGAAGCTTTTCCGAGGGAATACGTATGGGAAGCGAGATATATCACAATCTCGGAAATATTTTAAAGCGAAAAAAGCTTAGTTCGGGCGTAGGTGACGAGGGCGGTTTTGCACCGAATCTTGAGTCCGACGAGGAAGCGTTGGAACTTATATGCGATGCTATAAAAGAGGCAGGATATGAGGAAAAGGTAAAAATAGCCCTTGACTGTGCCGCCAGCGAATGGACACACACCGAGGGCGTTCCCTACAAGACCTGCAAGAACGGCAAGGAATATACTGCTGAAGAATTGGTTGATTATTATTCATCGCTCTCAAAAAAATATCCTATTATTTCTATTGAAGACGGTTTGGGAGAGGACGATTTTGACGGTTGGGAAATGATGACAAAGAAGCTTGGTGACAACCTTACACTTGTGGGCGACGATCTTTTTGTAACCAACGACACCAGGCTTCGGGACTGTGTAAAACGCAAAATAGGCAATTCGATATTGATAAAACCAAATCAAATAGGCACGCTGTCCGAGGTACTGAAGGTTATCGACACCGCCAAATCTTCGGGATACGGATTTATCATATCTCACCGTTCGGGAGAGACCGAGGACACCACACTTGCCGACATTGCGGTTGGCACAGGTGCCATGTTTATAAAGGCGGGGGCTCCCTGCCGAGGCGAAAGAACGGCAAAATACAACCGACTTTTGCGAATTGAAGGGGCGTTATCTTCCTCTGCTATATATGGTTTGGGGGCAAAACATTGAATTGCTGAAGAAATAATTTGGATTTTTAGAAAAAAATTTAAAAAAACTATTGCTTTTTTGTTTTTTATGTGGTATAATGTATGCTGTTGATTAATGAATACTATTATTCGTAATACCGCATACAGGAGGTGTCAAGATGGCAAAGTGCAGTGTTTGTGGAAAAGGCGTTGTTTTCGGACAGAACGTTTCTCACTCTCATCGCAAGACTAACAGATGTTGGAAGCCCAATATCCGTAAGGTAAAGGCAATAGTTGATGGTGCTCCCACAACAGTTGCTGTATGTTCTCGTTGTCTGCGTTCAGGCAAGGTAACACGTGCGTAAAAATTAATAAAGTTTCCGCCGAATATCTATTTCGGCGGCTTTATTTTTATCGAGGTAATTATGATAGCTGTTATAGACCCCAGAATGCCCCACTCTGCCAAAGCAAGGCTTAAAGAAATATGTGAGGTAGTTGAGCTGCCTCCCTTTTCCGTGCTTGACAGCAGAGTGGCGTCTCACCCCGATATGCTGATATTCCGTTTTGACGGGAAACTGTTCGTTTGCCGAGAATACTATGAGGAGGCACGTGAGACAATAGACGGGATAACAAAGAAAACCGATTTGGAGTTAATTGTTACAAGCGACAGGTTGGGAAAAATTTATCCCGAGGACGTCAAGTTCAACGCCTTTATTCTGAACGGTGCGATTGTGGGAAACATTGAACACATTTCCGAAGAAATAAAGTCTTATTTCAAAGTTCAAAAGAACGTCAGGCAAGGCTATGCAAAATGTTCTTCGGTAGTTCTTGACGGTGCGGTGATAAGTGCTGACCGAGGCATTTACACAGCCACGCTTGAGCTTGGTGCCGATGCACTTCTTATCTCTCCCGAGGGAGTGAAGCTTGACGGATATGATTGCGGTTTTATTGGCGGTGCTTCGGGAGTGTGCGGAAACAAGGTATTTTTCTGCGGAGATATTACAAAGCACGGCGATTTTAGTAAAATTTCCGATTTCTGCTCGAGACACGGATACGAGGTTATTTCTCTTTCAGATGAACCGCTTTACGATGTTGGAACGACAATTTTTATTTAATAATTCAAGCAGAAGCCTTGTGTTTCTGCTTTTTTTATGATATACTTATTACAGATAACCACTTGTTGAAAGGAGACAAACATATGCTAAGCAATCTTACCACAAAAAAAGACATCCGCACGTTTTCTATTTCGCCCGAAAATCCCACGGGAGCAAAGGGCAGCGGAGGCAAGGCTCTCATAGGAGAAGGAAGTGCGTCAAACGCCGCACGAGAGCTTGGTCAGGGCTGGAAGGTCAATCCTTACATAGTTCTTGATGCCAAATCTACGGCTATACTTGGCAAGGTCGAGGGTCAGGGTGCTATCAAGCACTTTTGGATAACCGAAAGTGCAAAGGTACAGCGAACCTTGATTCTTCGCATATATTTTGATGAGCAAAAAAATCCTTCGGTGGAGGTTCCTCTTTCCGACTTTTTCGCAAGTGCAGACACGAGAAACTATCGCCAAATAAGCAGTCTCCCCATATGCTACAATCCCAAAAAGGGTATGAACTCTTATTTTGAGATGCCTTATTTCAAGGGATTCAGAATGGAGATTGAAAACATTGGCGACCAGCCCTGCAATATTTACTACCAAATCGACTGCGAAGAAAAGAAAATAGCTCACGACAGCCTTTACTTCCACGCACAGTTCAGGCGTGTAAATCCCCTGCCCTACAAGGAAGTTTACACCATTGTTGACAACATCAGGGGCAACGGTCACTACGTTGGTACGTATCTTCACTGGGGCGTTAAATCAAACCGCTGGTGGGGTGAGGGTGAAATAAAATTCTACATAGACGGGGACAAGGAATTCCCCACAATTTGCGGCACGGGTACGGAGGACTATTTCTGCGGTGCGTACAACTTTGACGTTGACGGAAAATACACCGAGTTTTCTACCCCTTACAGCGGGCTTTCAAAGGC
>JAFTLM010000380.1 GCA_017455945.1 Clostridia bacterium
ATCTGGTTCATAGCACGTCCGTCAACACGCTTCTTGTCAACAAGGAGCCAGCGGCGAACGATCTTCTTCTGAATTTTGTAGATAAGCTCTTCCATCATTGTGGGAAGGTCGGGGTATTCCTCCTCGAACTTCTCAAGGATAGCATCCTTAATCGGAACCATTCTTGCGTCACGCACGTTCTTGTCGTCTGTGTCAAGAGCGTTCATAACGTCCTTTTCGCAGAAAGCGAAGATCTTATCAAACATATCGTGGTCAAGCTCGCAAGAGGGGTACTCGAACTTGGGCTTGCCTATCTCGTCAACGATAGCGCCGATAAACTCAAGAAGGTCCTTGATTTCGGCGTGAGCGAGAATAATAGCGTCGTACATAACCTGATCGTCAACCTCGTTTGCGCCTGCCTCGATCATAACGACCTTTTCCTTGGAAGCGGCAACTGTAAGCTGAAGGTCGGAGATCTTCTGCTCCTCGGTTGTGGGGTTAACAATATACTTGCCGTCGATAAGACCGATGTGAAGACCGCCGATGGGACCGTTCCACGGAATGTCTGAGATAGCAAGAGCGGTGGAAGCGCCTATCATAGCGGCAACTTCGGGAGCGCAGTCGGGGTCAACCGACATAACTGTAAGTGTAAGAGCCACGTCGTTACGAAGGTCCTTGGGGAAAAGAGGACGGATGGGACGGTCGATAACACGTGAAGTAAGGATTGCCTTTTCGGAGGGTTTACCCTCTCTCTTAAGGTAACCGCCGGGAATCTTACCCGCCGCGTACATTCTCTCGTCAAAGTCTACCGAGAGGGGAAGGAAGTCGATACCGTCTCTGGGCTTTTCGGAAGCGGTAGCACAGCAGAGAACTGCGGTTTCACCGTAGCGGATAAGAACAGAGCCGTTTGCAAGACCTGCCATCTTACCTGTCTCGATAACGAGAGGACGACCTGCAAGTGTGTACTTAAAGGTCTTAAAGTTCTTGAACTCCATTGTGGAGCTTGTGATTGTTGTGGACATTTTTGTACCTCCATAAGTTTTTATAATTTTCTCACAGAGGGTTTAGCACTTAAATACAGCCTCGTCACGCAAGGTCATATTTAACTGCTAATCCGCTTGTGAGATTTTTCCGTTTTAAAACAGTAAGGAGTGAGGGGCAGACAACGCCCGCCCGTCACTCCAAACAATTATTGCTTACTTTCTGATACCGAGTCTTGCGATGATGCTACGGTAGCGCTCGATATCGGTCTTCTGAAGGTAACCGAGAAGGTTTCTTCTGTGACCAACCATCTTCTGGAGACCGCGACGGCTGTGATTGTCGTTGTGGTTTGCCTTAAGATGCTCTGTAAGGTTCTTGATGCGAGCTGTAAGAAGCGCAATCTGAACCTCGGGCGAACCTGTGTCGCCTTCGTGAGTTTTGTACTCGTCAATAATTGCTTGCTTTTCCTGAAGTGTCATTTTTTCTTCACCTTTCAAAAATATATTACGGCAATAAGCGCAGAATCGGGTGGGTGAAATCCGCATTTGCGGCTTTATCCCAATACCGAGCCTATGTCGTTCATATTATTATAACACACAAAAATCGTTTTGTAAAGGGGTTTTTAAGTTTTTGTTTGATATTTTTTGGAATTTTTTAATTTTTTAGAAATTTTCTAATGTGACAGAGCTGTGAATCTATAGACGCGGCACAGGTTCCGCCTGCGGAGATTCTCTTTTCCACGCAGGTCTCAAGGCTGATGTCGGTATACAAATCGTTGTCAAACAACTCGGAATGTGCCTTATAAGCCTCCAACGGAAGCTCGTCAAGCACGGTTTTCTTTGCAATGCACTCGGCAACTATCTGACCGACTATTTTGTAAGCGCTTCTGAAAGGAAGCCCTTTGCGAACAAGGTAATCGGCAAGGTCGGTGGCGTTTATGAAGCCGCCCTGAGCCGCCTTGTACATATTCTCGCGGTTTACACGCATTGTGGCTATCATAGGAGCAAAGACCGAGAGGCATTTTTCAAGTGTCTCAATGCTGTCAAACACAGCCTCCTTGTCCTCCTGCATATCCTTGTTGTATGCAAGGGGAAGCCCCTTGAGGGTTGTGAGAAGAGCCATGAGATTTCCGTAAACTCTACCCGTCTTTCCTCTGACAAGCTCTGCCATATCGGGGTTCTTCTTCTGGGGCCTAATGCTTGAGCCCGTGGTGTAGGCGTCGTCAAGCTCGATGAACTTGAACTCCCAGGAAGACCAGAGAATTCCCTCTTCGGAGAATCTTGAGAGGTGCATCATGGTTACAGAATAAGCGCTCATAAGCTCAAGGCAGAAATCTCTGTCCGAAACGCCGTCAAGGCTGTTGATAACTATTCCGTCAAAGTCCAGTGCTTTCGCAACCATTTCACGGTCTGTGTTGTATGTAGTTCCCGCAAGGGCGCAAGAGCCGAGAGGCGAGAGGTTCATACGCTTCAGCGCGTCCTCCATTCTGCCGATGTCACGGACGAACATTGAGGCGTAAGCCAGCAAATGATGTCCGAATGTTATGGGCTGTGCTCTTTGGAGGTGAGTGTAACCCGGCATAATGGCGTCCTTGTTTTCCTCCGCCTTGTCGCATATGACCGAGATGAGCTTTTTGGTAAGCTCAATCAGCTCGTTTGTGCGTCTGCGGAGATAAAGCCTCACGTCAAGAGCTACCTGGTCGTTACGGCTTCTGGCGGTGTGGAGCTTTTTGCCCGCATCACCGATTCTTGCGGTAAGCTCGGCTTCGACGAACATATGGATGTCCTCGCAATCGAGATTGAACATAAGCTTTCCGCTGTCAAGGTCGGAAAGGATTTCCTCAAGTCCCGCGATTATTTTATCCGCATCCTCCACCGAGATTATATTCTGTGCCGAAAGCATAGCCGCGTGTGCCATAGAGCCTCGGATATCCTCTCTGTACATTTTGCTGTCAAATGAAATTGAAGAGTTAAAGTCGTCGGCCTCTTTGTCAAGGGTGCCTGCGAATCTTCCTGCCCACATTTTTTCCATATCTGTTCTGCCTTTCTATATAAGCTTTAGAATTTCTTTTTCCACGTCCTCAGCCGAGATGCCGAGTGTCTTGTATATATTTTCGTCTTTGGCGCTGTAACCGAAATTATCGTCTGTCGCCATAATTGAAAATTCATTTACCTCGTATGTGCCGACTTTAATCAGACTGTCACGCAAAAGCATACCCATACCGCCGTTGCGGATTTCCTCTTCAAGGGTTAATATGGGACAATGACGTCCGTTCAAGGCTTGAATTACAAGCTCTGCACACTTGTCATAGGGCTTGATGAACTCAAGCAGTATTATTCCGACTCGTTTTCCCGATTCCAAAAGGGAGGCTTGTGCCTTGATTGCTTCTGTCGCAATTCTGCCGTGAGTGATTATAACTGCGTCAAGCTTTTCGTCGGCACCGAAATCGGTGCGAATCCCCGCCGAAAGAGGAGCCTCCTTGTAGAAGTGCTCGCAAATGCTTTGGCTTTCCGCACCTCTGGGGTATCTCACCGCAGTGGGAAAGTCGCTTTGAAGAGCCTCGTTTAATGCGATTTTCAAAGCCCCGTAGGTTGCGGGGGTGTAGATTTTAAGTCCCGGAATCTGCGACAAAAACGCCACATCAAATATACCGTGGTGTGTGGGACCGTCAGAGGGGTTCAGCCCCGCACGGTCGATACAGAAGCAAACGGGGAGCTTCTGGAGTGCTACGTCGTGGATTACGTTGTCGTATGCTCTCTGTAAAAAGGTGGAATATACCGCCACAAATGGCCTTTTTCCGCCTGCGGCAAGTCCTGCGGCATAGGTTACGGCGTGTGGTTCCGCAATGCCCACGTCAAAGAACCTGGAGGGGTGCTTGTCCTTGAAAGCGGTCAGCCCGGTTCCGTCGCACATAGCGGCGGTTATGGCAATAACACGCTCGTCTTTGTCGCCCAGCTCCGTGACATATCTGCCGAATTCCGCCGAGAAGCTTCCGCTGTTTTTGCTGCCCACAGGAGCCAGCGAGTGGAACTTGTCGGGCGTTTGTTCGGCAGGGGCGTACCCCTTTCCTTTTTGGGTTTTTATGTGTACTACAACGCTGTCCTGCTGTTTTTTGGCAAGTTTGAGAATGTCCTCAAGTGCGTCCACGTCGTTGCCGTTTACGGGTCCCAGATAATAAAGACCCATATTTTCAAAATAGTTGCTTCCGTAAATTATGTTTTTGAACGTCTTTTTGATCTTTTTGAGAAGCTTCAGTATCAGCTTGCCGAGCAGGGGAATAGCTCCCAATATCTTGGCTGTTACCTTCTTGGTGTTGAAATATCCCGATGATGAACGCCATTTGGCAAGCCCTGCGGCAAAACGCCCGGTGTTTTTGGAGATTGACATCTCGTTTTCATTTATAATGATTATCAGCTTGTGGTTGCTGTCGCAGTTGTTGAGAGCCTCGTGTATCATTCCGCCCGTGAAAGCGCCGTCGCCTACTATCGCGACGGTGTAGGCGTCCGAGCCCGAAAGTCTGTCCGCCTCGGCAAGTCCCAAAGCGGCTGAAATGGAGGTTGAACTATGTCCCGCACCGAAGGCGTCGTGTTCGCTTTCACTGCGTTTTGTAAACCCGCTTAAGCCTCCGTTTTGCCTCAGAGTGTCAAAGCTGTCTTTTCTGCCCGTCAGTATTTTGTGAACGTAGGATTGGTGTCCCACGTCCCAGACTATATGGTCCTTTGGAGTTGAGAAAACTCTGTGCAGAGCAACCGAAAGCTCCACTACACCTAAGTTGGAGGCAAGATGACCTCCCGTAACGCTGACCTTGTCCACCAAAAAGTCACGTATTTCACCGCAAAGCTTTGGAAGCTGCTTCTCGTCAAGCGCCTTAACGTCGTCGGGGCTGTTTACTTTGTCAAGCAGTTGGTATTGGGATTCTTCGGACATACTTTCCCTCCTTTCATAAAGTCACTCTTTATATTTTACCACAATTTTCAAGTTCAGTCAAGACGATAATCCCAGAATGTCGCTTTTTTTGCATTTTACCTTGCCCTGGGCAAATGGGGCTTTTCCTCCGCCTCCGCCTTCGCCGAGAGAGAAAACCGTGTTTTTTACAAACTCGTTGAAATCGTCGCCCTTATATCCTATAACGTATTTGTAGCCCTCGGCGTCGTTGCCCGAAAATGCGGCACAGAAGCGTTCGCACTCGTCAAGCTTTGCCGCCACAAAGGAGCGAAGCTCGCTCATATCCATCGAATCGTCCACGTAAACCAGCTTGCCGTTTCGGGGCTTGGCGGAGTCGATTTTTATTGATAAGAGCTGCTTTTTCAGCTCGTAAATTTCGTGCTTTTGCGTGCCGATGTCGTCCAACAGCTTTTTAACGCCTTCGTCAATGCTTTCACGGGGCTGTGATATGAGATTTGATATAACGGTTGCCCTGTCAAACTCTGCGTTAAACTCGTCAAGTGCGTCAAAGCCGCATTTGAGATGTATTCTCGTGCCGCCCTTGTATCGCATACAGGATATCAGCTTTATCATGC
>JAFTLM010000381.1 GCA_017455945.1 Clostridia bacterium
TTATTTAGTTGTATAATAAGTGCGAAAAGAAATTTTGTTCTTTTTGCACTTATTTTTTTAATTTTGCCATTGTTCCCCAGTGGGCTGTGGTTAAAATAAGTGAAATTTATATGAATTGGAGTGTGTAAAATCCCATGCACAAAACAGATTACGGTTAGTATGGAAAGTTGCAAGATTTTCCATAGAGGGACGATTTTGTAATACGTCCCCCACATAATTTGTAAAAAAAGTGTTTTCAAGCCTTGAATTTATTGAGTTTTCAGCTTAAAAAATCGTTTGGGCAAATTGCACTTTGCCCAAATATAAAAAGCTATTAAAATCACATTATAATCCAGTTTGAAAACAAATTGAAAGAGGAAAACATGATAACAAAGTTTGTACAACAATCTATGACTTTTAATGAATTTTCCTCTGAAGCTCAAAAGGATTGGTTTGATATAGCCCGTGATAAGGTATCTGCACACATAGATACTTTATATTACACCGTTTCAATTCAAAACGATTCCGGAGACAATCCCCTGGTTAACCGATTAATAGCAGATTTGCAGGAGCTAAAAAACAAAAAACGGCTTAATCCGTCAGCTTACGTAGAGTTTGAAATCAAGGATCTTCATAAAAAAGTTATAGGAACTCTTGAATTTAAGAGGACGACGTTTGTTCATTATGAATATTGTTTATCTCTTAATGAAAATTTTGAAATTTTTATTTCTTCTACTCTTCCAAATGATGACACTCCGCGTATTGTTGTACAGCTTCGCACTCGTTCTCTTATCCTGGACGGAGCTATGCAAGCAGTTTGTAAATCTTTCGGTTACGTTAAAAAAATTCTGTTTATGTATTCTTTGTTTGTTGGAGATGTAAACGAAAACCGTATTGACTATGCGTTTCATACCAACATTATTCAAAATCCGTATAAGTTCTTTTCCGATGATCGTATTGCAAAAACGCTAAAATCCAAATTGCGTATTTATCACAAGGTGGGCAAAATACACGGTGACAAAATCGATATTGATTATTTCTCTCTTGGTAATAGAAACAGCAATAACGTCTTCGTCCGTGTGTATAATAAGTCGCAAGAGGTTGTGGAAAAGAATTACAAGTCATTTTTCTTTACCAGGTGGCTTGACGAAAAGCTGATAAATAAATACGATTATTACGTATACAGCAAGGCTTATACATACAAATCGTACAGGACAGGAATGTTTTTAGGGAGAATAGATTGGTACCTGGAATACGGTAGTAATGAGTATATCAAAAGAGAGTTGCTCGATTGTGTACAAAGCAGTTATGAGAATTCTGATAATATCGATCAACTCGAAAAGATAGTAAATAAGTATCTTCCCCCGGTCACTCTTATTATGAATATCGAATTTCAAACAAAAAGAAAATTCTATTACGATTGTGACGAATGGCTATCAATGTACGGCATAGCAACAAAAAAGATGTTTTCTTATTCACAGTTTGGATTTGTAAATGAAAAGTGGTTACCGCTCTACCGCTTACATAACATTTACTCTTTGCGTTCTGAAATTTGTCATTATCTGACAAGTGTGACGGTTGCTTTCGTGGATAACAAAGGCAAAAAAGAAGAGGCTTTCTGCTATTGGTGGAAACGAATTAACGAAGTCTATATTGAAGAGTACGCAAAAAAGGTCCTTGACCTTTACAGAAACCGTGAAAATCATTTGGACGGTGAAAAATCCAAACGCCGTCTGTGTTCTTCTCTTGCTCATTTCCATATGATAAAGAAAAACACGGTAGATGACAATAGTGATTTTTCAGAGGATATTTCCGATGCACTTTGTTATCTTAACGATAATGATTTTTATGGATTTGCACCAAATCCCGAAACCGGAAAGATTCCGGAGATGTATATTCCCGAATACCTAAAAATTAAAAAGCGAAAAGCGAGACAGTTAAAAGGTATTATCGATAAATAAAAAATCACAATGACAAAATAAAAAAGAAAGTAGGTAAAATATTATGATGCAAATTGAAATAGTTGGAGTAAAAAGAAGTACAGGTAAGATGGAGAATGGAGCGTCTTTTTCGGGCTGGAAATGCTTTTTAAAGTATAAGGCTCTTGATCCACAGATAAACGGTTGCGAGGTAGGCGATAAATTCTTTTCGGATCGGATTCTTGGCGGCTTGGTTCCTCAGCCCGGTGATAAGTTTGATATTGCCTATGATCTTGACGGACGTGTGAAGTCGGTTAAACCGATTATAGAACCTGAGTCCACCGAACAGAACAGCACAAAGAATTATAATCAGCCCTCAAGTAAGTAATGAATTTTGAGAATGTAATGAAATACAGCGAAGTCAGATGTCCGCTTTGCGGTCACGTTCTGCTTGAAGTCAGTGAATTTTCGTTGTATAGCATCAAGATTTATTGCCGCAAATGTCACAAATATGTGATTTTGCAAAATAAAACATAGTGCCTTTTGAGCCGAAAACCGAACTTTTCATAGGTTCGGTTTTTGTTTTTGAGGTAATTTAATTGAAGTGATGAAATAAAAAAGCAAAAAGTAGGTGAAATTTTGAAAAAGAACAATTATAAGACTTTGTTAATAATAGCTGCTGTGTTGCTTGCATTGGTTGCGGTGTTTGCTCTTGTCGCAAATGCTCTATCAGCCTTTGAAGACGAATATCAAAAGCTTACTGCTCCTCATACCCATGAATGGGATTATGCAAATTATAAAGTCAAAGCTCAAGCAAATTGTTTGACACCGGAAATCAGAGAGTATACGTGTCTTAAATGTGGCGGTGTCGGTGAATCTATTGGTAGTCTTAAGGGAAATCACGTTTTTAACGGTCAAGATAAATGTACTTTGTGTGGTGTTGAGAACACCTGTACTCACCCAAATCACGTAGACGGAGCAACATATGGTCCGAATCCAACAGATGTCCTTTGTTATGAGTATATTTATTACGTTTGTTTGGATTGTGGTAAGTCATACGGCTATAATTATTTCTTCAATCATATTGATAAAAATAATGATTCTATATGTGATACCTGCAATACTTCTATAGGTGACTGATTATGAGAAAAATAATATATTTGATTGTTTTATTTTTGCTGATTGGTTCGATATATTCGATTGCTTCAAAAATAGAACTCCCTGATTTTGATTTTGACGATGTAGAAGAACCCGAAGAGGTTGAAACAAAAGAACCGAATGATAGCAATGAACCGTCCTCCCCCGAAGACACAACGGAAACAGATAGCCCGTCAGATACTGACGAATCAACAGAAACAGACGAACCTGAAGATACAAGTTGTATTCACTCTTATGATAGTGGTTTTGTTTCTGTAAAAGCTACTTGTGAGCATACCGGAACCATCAAATACACTTGCGAGCTTTGCGGTCACGTAAAAAAAGAAGTAATTCCCAAAACAGACCACAGCTATGAGGAACAAACTCAATATGAATCTTTAAATAATACGCAACATTCGGTTGTATTAGCTAAAGTTTGTACCGTTTGCCAAAGTGGAACGGTCATAAGCACTACAACAGCAAGTCACGATATTCAATTAAGCGGAGATGGTGGATCTGATTCTGAAGAACCGTGTTTGTCTTATGAGTATTACTATTGCACACTTTGCGATTATGAAACGGAAAAGCAAGAGTATTACTCTCACGATTTTGGTGAAGACGGTAATTGTACCGTTTGCGATGCGTTTGACGCATCTTATTGTCAACACAGTTCAAGAAAAAACGGTGTTTGTGAATCTTGCGGTTGGATTGACCCCGATTGGGAGGATCCTTCTTCAACCGAGTGTGCAAATTCTGTTAATCACTCCACCGGAGTTGGTATGTATAGGGTTGTAAATTGTACACCTTACACCGAAGATTTATATGAATTAACGCTCGAATACTATTGTGATTGGTGCGATTGGACCGAGACAGCTGTTGAGTACGGTTCTTGTGCTGATTTGGATTCTTGTAACGGTCATTGATAGAAAGCAGGTGAAATATGAAAAAGAAAGTCTTTATATTACTTATAATGCTGGCTGCATTGTTACTTATAGGGGCAACGGTAAATCTTTTCCATACTTCTTTTGATACGGAAAATGAATATACTGTTGTCATAAAATATGCTACTGTCAATGCAGACGGCGAAATTGAAGTTTTTAAAACGTATTCCGAGACATACGCTGACGGTGATATTATAAGTGTCAAGTCTCCTTCAAAGTATGGGTATGTTCCCGAAAAAGAAGAAATAAAAGCAGTTGCAAACTGTGATTATAATATCACGGTCAAATATATCTGTCAACACGTTGAGACTTCTACAAAAACAGGCTATACAGATACATACCATTGGGAACGTAAGATTTGCGACAGTTGTGGTACTGAATTGATTTATGAAGAAGTGGAACATACCACTATTGAAACAGTAGTCAATGAGGCTGTTTATGACGGAACACAGTGGATTGACGGAATACTCCAAACTGCTTGTACCGATTGCGAATATCATAAGGACGAGCCCTATAAAAAAGCAAGTTATTCAATGACTTTTGGCGGTGAGGCGTTTATTTCAAATCTTAACGGTGACGTGGATTATGATGACGGCGGAGGAAGTGACGGATGTGGTTCACATTCCGGATATAATATACTCTTTGCAGATGTGTCTATAGCTTCAGAGTTTGATGTGTTGTTTGAAAACGGTTTTGTGAGATTCGGAGAAGCTGATTTGTTAATAGCCGATAACGCCGAAATATCGTGTACCGTTGAGTATGACGAGAGTGTTTGGGGCGAAAACGCTATAAGCGTAAGACCTAAAAATTATTCTTCGGTAAGCACAGATTATTATATCAGAATCGGACAAACCTGGCGTGTTATTTTCGGTTCTCCCTCTGTTACCATAGTTGACAGAGATTGGTATAATTCTCCCACTTGTCCGCTTTTGACGTCCCCTATAACAGTAACACTTACGTATGATTATACCAATTAAAAAAAGCCTTGCAAGGCTTTAAAATGCAGAAAGGAAAAAATATGTCTAAAACAAATTACAAATTTAACAAAAAGAATTGGCTTGTAGTAGCCGTATCTGTGGTTCTTTCGCTCGTAACCGTAGCTTGTGTTTTCAATATAACCGACAGTTTTACAGAATTCAATCCCGTCAATATCGTTATGGAACGAAACGAGGACAACCTGTTCTTTGAACAGATTGAAGACGGAACTATTTATGACAATAAGCAGATAGATTGCGTTGTCAAGAATGGCGAAATCACTCTTGATGGTACTATTGTAAACAGTAACCCCGGTACAATAACAATGTCGGACAGTATTGCCGTCGCAACTCTTAAACTTAAGCCCGGTACTTATACACTCTCTTGTTTCACGGATCCTAACATTAAATCTCACTATTTTGTTGGTACATACGTAAAGGGTGACCTTACGTATACCTGGTATGCTGACTTTGAAGAGGCACCCAACAATGCCGATGCTTCTAAGCTTCTTCAGGGTCAGACTATAGAGCTTACCGAGGAAACTACTGTAAATTTTGAAATCCGTCTTGTTGAGGGAGCAGAGCTTAAAAACGTAAAGGCACGTCCTGTACTTGTTGAAGGCGACAAGGAAGGTAAATTCTTCAACATTGGTCTTCTTGGCTAAAATTTTATCCCTGCCTTATGGCAGGGATTTTTTTAAGGAGTGAGTTTATGAAAAAAATATTTTCGTTAATCTTTGTTGTTCTGATGTTGATATCGGCAGTTGTTCCTGTATTTGCTACCGAAAGCATAAAAGAAATCGAAACTGTAGACAGTATTTTGGTAAACTCCGCACGTGAGGATTTGGAGTTGGTTTACGGTGATAAACTTGATACCGAGTATCCCAAAAATTCAAAAGATAACAGCGTGTATCTTATAACCATAAGAGAATATAAACCGAAAGATATTGTTGAAAACATATATTTTTATTTTTATAATCCGTCAGAAAAAGAAATAAAAGATTCGGATTATAACAAAGTGCTTATGGCTAATATGTTTGACAGCAATTATAATCCTACAGGTTATACTAAAGTCAATTTGAAATTAATTTCTGCTTCCGATGACAATAGATTTATAAAATTTTGTCTTTCACCTGTATCAACCCCTAAATATATTACTTATAACGGTGGACGACATTATTTTATATCGGGGGTGGAAATGGAATCCTATTCCGAAAAATTAGGAAATAATGTTGTAGATTATCACGTGGGGTATTGTTTTACTTTTGTTGGAACGGGTGCGAATACAACGTGTATAAAATCCAAAACCACAACTCTTGATATTAAAGTGCATCAAACATCTTATCTTACCGGAGATAGTGCGAAAAAAATTGCCGCAAATGATAAAGGAAATTATTCAAACCAAATAAATTCTGTTTATTTTTCTTTGCCAAAAGAATATGAGGAACAATTCGGTAAGCTTTCAAGTATATCTTATGAATATTATCATTATAGGACAAAGCCTATACTTCTTGTTTCTGATGAAAGCGTTTATAATACTCTGATCAAAGATGTCGGAAAGAAAAAAGGAAATGGAAATTTTGGCTATTCATTGAGCAATGTTGTTCATACTGAAAAAGGTGTTACTACTGCTTATCCTGACTATGTTTATTTTGGCCATTTTTTTGGAGATAAATATACAGATCGTAATAGTGTTAGGTATAGATATGATTATTATCCTGACATAGGTAAATATCAAGATTATTTTACATCTGTTTTTTTGGTAGACAGTATTTCTAAAAATAAAATTTTATTAAATTCGGAAGTAATTCAAGATTATTTTAAAAAATATAACGCTTCAAATTACAGTGGTAAAACAGTAGGTTCAAAGAAATATTCTGCTGATTTGTTTGATCTAAGCAAATCAGGAGGTTATAGCGGAATTATAACCAAAACTTCCGAAGAGGTTTTTTCTATGGAAAGTTTTGCCGATTCGGAAAATAATAATTTTTTTAGGCAAGTATATTATTTTTTATCCAATAAATTTGGATACATTTTTGAATCTGAGAAATATGATAACACAATTGAAAACGCAAAATATATAGAGGAAGTAACCAATGAAAAGTTATCTGGTAATGAAACAGAGATTTCTAATTTGCTTTTGGTATCTAACGCTGATGTTTCTGGATTAAAAAGCTTTTATAATGATGCCGAAAACAACAATGAAGTTGTCTATCTTTTGCGTTATGGTTTAAGTGATAGCTATTATAATTTAATGTTAGCTGGTGATGTTAACAATAAAAGTTGTAGTGTTTTGTTTGTTCAACAGGATGTTTATTTAGACTTTGACATCATACAATTTACTTTCGGTAATGAAGAAAATATAACTGTTATTCCTGTTGTTTCTACTTCTACAGATGGATTTACAGATGTTGAAAACACAACGCCGGATCACAATGTTGGACCGGTTGTTGAATTTGGACATTTTATAATTGATGTGGCTTCTGGTATAGGAAGCGGATTAAAATTTTTGTGGTCGGGGGTAGATTTTCTTTTTTCAATATTTGACTTTTTGCTTAAGTACGGTGGGTGGATTATAGGCTTCGTATTGGTGTTTTGGTTGATTTCTTTTGTGGTTAAACCTATAGGTAAATTAAAAAACGAAATTGAAAAAAACAAGTACGAAAAAGATAAAGAACTTCACGGCAAAGAGTATGCTGATGCCGAAAGGGCAAAACGAAATAAGAAAAAATCCGAAAAGGCAAAGAAAAATTTTGAGAGAAAGAAAAAGCTCAAGGGGCTTTATCAAAAAATTAAAGTAAAGTTTAAGCAATATAGCTATAACCGCAAACAGCAAAAA
>JAFTLM010000382.1 GCA_017455945.1 Clostridia bacterium
CTACAATTATACCGTAAAGCTTGGCAATCTCGGGAAGTAACAGTACGTCGGGCAGAGTATTGCCGCACTCCCATCTGGATACGCTTTGAGCAGTTACGCAAAGCTTTTCGGCAACTTCTTCCTGCGTGTATTTCTTTGCTAATCTGAATTTTTTCATATTCTCCGAAAACACAGTTGAGTTCATATAAATAATCTCCTTTCGCTTTTTGTAAGCTTACAAGTACATTATAGCAGCAATAAATTAAAATAACAATATCTCATTTTATGATTTAACTCTCGTTTTCTGTATAGAAAAGCCTTCCTTGTATAAAGGAAGGCTGAATGAGAACTTCTGTTATTTTCTTTTGGTTATAGCACCGATAACGCTGAAAATGCCAAGTACCGCGATATCTACAGCAACGATTGTTGCTCCTGCGGGGGTAGAATAGAGAATTGACAAAATAAGTCCTACCGCCGATGCACTGACCGAAATGATGCCCGAAGCGATAACCACAGCCTTGAAGCTTTTCAATACTCTCATAGCCGAAATGGCGGGGAAAATTATCAGTGCCGCAATAAGTAGCGAACCGACCAGCTTCATTGCCAAGACTATCACTGCAGCCGTTACGGTAGCGATAAGCAGATTGTAAAGCTCGGCTTTTACACCTACACCGCGAGTGAAATTTTCGTCAAAAGTGACCGCAAAAATCTTGTTGTAGAAGAAACAGTATGCCAAAATAACAAGCAACGACATAATAACGCAGACCCACATATCGGTGCTTGAAAGTGTAATGAAATTCGTTGAACCGAACAAAGTCGAACAAACGTCGCCCGATACGTTAGAGGATGATGGGAATACGTTCAAGAGCAGATATCCTATGGCAAGTGCGCCAACCGAAATCATAGCTATTGCGGCATCGCCTTTGATTTTTGCGTTTTGCCCCATACGTAACAACAGTATTGCCGATGCTATCGTTATGGGCATTATTACAAGCATATTGTTTGAAATGCCGAACACGGTTGCAATAGCAAGTGCTCCGAATGCCACGTGAGAAAGTCCGTCGCCGATAAATGAGTATCTTTTAAGCACTAACGTAACGCCAAGCAAAGCCGAACAAAGCGAAATGAGAATTCCAACAACAAACGCATATCTTACAAATGGAAAGGAGAAATAATCATATAATTCAGTAAAAATACTCATTGCTCGCATCCTCCCGCCATAAAGAATCTGCCAATGTGGCTCTTTTTATAGTCTTCTGTTTTTCCGAAGAAGAGAGGCTGACGTCCAAGATGAAGTATCTTTGTCGAATATTTAACCGCAGACGCAATATCGTGAGACACCATAATGACGGTTATTCCGTCGTCCTTGTTAAGCGAGTCTATAAGTTCGTACATTTCGGCGGTGACAAGGGGGTCAAGACCTGCTACAGGCTCATCAAGAAGCAGCATTTTTTTGGTGGCACAAAGGGCACGAGCCAGCAAAACACGTTGCTGCTGACCGCCTGACAGCTCTCTGTAACATCTGTTTGAGAGATTGTATATGTCAAGCTTTTTCATATTTTCATCAGCCAGAGTCTTTTCTTCTTTACTGTAAAAAGGACGGAATCCGCAACGCGAAACACAGCCGGAGCGTACAATCTCACGCACCGAGGCGGGGAAATCCTTTTGTACAATCGTCTGTTGCGGCAGATATCCTATTTCACCAAAGGACAATCCGTCACCTGTAACGATTTCTCCCTCGGAAGGCTTTTTTAAGCCGATAAGAGTTTTTATAAGCGTACTTTTTCCCGATCCGTTTTCTCCGACAATACAAAGGTAATCGCCTTTGTTTATGCTGAAATTCAGATTTTCAACCACGTTTTTGCCATCGTATCCAAGAGCTACGCCTTTAACTGTAATCTGTGCCATTTCTTATCCTTTCAAAAATACTCACAACATATTATACCTCTAATCGGATATTTTGTCAACGAATTTGTAAAAAAACATAACAATTTGATAAAACTGACTTGAAATTTTTATAAATTTATGGTATCATATAATGTAATTTGTTTTTTTAATGAGGATAACTATGTACAAATCTATTCTTGAAATCAAAGAAACGCAAAAAGCGATTAAATCCTGTAAAGACTTTTTTGAAAGGGAGCTTGCTGCTGCACTCAATCTTGTTCGTGTCAGTGCTCCGCTTTTTGTCACGCCCGAATCCGGACTTAATGATGCACTTAACGGTGTCGAGCGCCCTGTCGAATTTGACCTTTTGGAAACGGGCAAGAACGTGCAGATAGTTCAGTCACTTGCAAAATGGAAGAGATATGCTCTGGGTAAATATAAATTTGACGTTGGCGAGGGGCTTTATACAGATATGAACGCTATTCGCCGCGATGAAAAGACCGATGCTATTCACTCCATTTACGTGGATCAGTGGGACTGGGAAAAGGTTATTTCCAAGGAACAGAGAACGGTTGAAACACTTAAAGATACGGTGAGAGCTATTTATGCCACTCTCAAAAATACCGAAAAGTATATGGTAACCGAATATCCAGCACTTGCAGATGCATACGCTAAAAACCCGCTTCCCGATGAGATATATTTTGTAACTACTCAAGAGCTTGAGGATATGTACCCCGAAATGACGGGAAAAGAGCGTGAACACACCATCTCCAGAGAGAAGGGGGCAGTTTGCATTATGCAGATAGGCGGAAAGCTGAAATCCGGCAATAAGCACGACGTACGTTCACCCTACTATGATGACTGGACAATGAACTGTGATATTCTTCTTTACTTTGACGTGCTTGATATAGGACTTGAAATTTCAAGTATGGGCGTA
>JAFTLM010000383.1 GCA_017455945.1 Clostridia bacterium
AAAATAATACGTAACAAACGCGGAATAAGAAGGAGGAATTTCGGTGAGAATAGAAATCAATGAAAACGACCACGGCAAAGCTGTACTTGACATTCTCAGGTCAAAACTGAATTTTCCTTCGTCAATTATCACTTTTTTGAAGAAAAAAGACCGTGGCATAGTATTAAACGGCACCAGAGTGACGGTAAGAAAAATTGTAAGGCAGGGCGATATTCTTGAGCTGGAATATACCGATGACACAACGCTTGTTGAGGAATCCGACATTCTCCCGGTCAATCTTCCGCTTGACATAATATACGAGGACAACGATATAATAGCCGTAAACAAGCCCGCACATATGCCGACACATCCGTCTCACAACCACCACGATGACACTCTGGCAAATGCTTTGCGTTATTATTTTGACTCGCGTGATATTCCTTTTATATTCAGGGCTGTAAACCGTCTTGACAATCTTACCAGCGGAATTGTTCTGGTAGCAAAGAACAGGTTGGCTGCGGCAAATTTATCACGTGATATTGCCGATGGGAAGGTATCAAAGGGGTATCTTGCGGTATTGAACGGGTGTCCGTCTGAAGAGGCGGGCGAGATATGCGCTCCGATTCGCAGGACCGCTGAAAGCATCATTACGCGTGCAGTTTGCGAGGACGGTGCGTATGCTTTGACAAAATACAGCGTACTTTATAAAAATGATATGTTTTCTCTTGTACAAGCCTTTCCGATTACAGGGAGAACGCATCAGTTAAGAGTACATTTTTCACACATCGGGCATCCTATATGCGGTGATACTTTATACGGATATCCCTCGCGTTTTATCACACGCCAGGCTTTACACGCATATAAAATCACCTTTACTCACCCTGTAAAAGGAAAGCTTATAAAATTAACCGCACGTCCTACGGACGACATTTCTCTTCTCTGCAGAGAGATATTTAATCCCGAAGATTTTGATTTGGAAAGGATTCTTGACACATGACCGACAAAGCTCCAAAAAACAAGAAAGAGAGGCTGTTAAACCTCCCCTCAGTTATCCTTTTGTCTCTCGCCGCACTTTCCGCGGTCATACTTCTTATATCTGCTTTAAGTCCGGAATTTGCGGCGTTTTTTCATCAATACGTGGGCGGATTTGTACGGATAGTTTTGGCTTATCTTACAAACCTCATTCCATTTTCGCTGGCTGAACTCCTGATAATTTTGCTTCCTGTTGCCATAACAGTCTTTGTAATTTACACAATAAAAAATAAAAACAGAAAAGTCATATCACACGTCATCACGCTTTTGTCTGTTCTGTCGGTGATTTTTTCATCATTCGTTTTTTCTTTCGGCACAGGATATCACACTCCGTCGCTTTACGAACGTTTTGACATCTCAAAAGAAAAGCCCAGCGTTCTCTCCTTAAAAAGCACAGCCAACACACTGATTGCCGAAATAAACTTTCGCGTTCCCGATATAAATTACGGCGCGGACGGCTCATCGGTTATTCCTTATTCTATGGACAAAATGAACGGACTGTTAGTCGACGCATACAAGCCGATAAGCGAAAAATATAAATTTGTGCAACACTTTGACAGCAACATAAAACCCGTTTTTTTAAGCCGTCCCATGGCATACACCCACACGACCGGAATATACACTTTTTTTACCGGCGAAGCGAATCTTAATATGGATTTTCCCGATTACACTCTTGCATTTACAGCCGCTCACGAGCTTGCACATCAACGAGGAATTTCAAGAGAAGACGAGGCGAATTTCTTTGCTTTCCTTGCGTGCATCAATTCCGGAGACACATACCTTGAATACTGTGCTTATATGAACGTATTCGAGTTCGTAGTGGGTGCTTTGAAAAAAGCAGATGCGGATGCATATTCAGAGGTTATGAAATACCTTTCTTCCCCTGCAAAAGATGAAATGAGGGCTTACGCAAAATATTATTCAAAATATGAAAAAGCACTGGCAGGAAAGGTAAGCTCCTCGGTAAACAATGCATATCTTATAGCCAACGGAGCACCCGAAGGCACAAACAGCTACGGCCTGGTAGTAGACCTCACGGTTGCCTATCTGAACGGCGCTTTTGACTAAACACAGGACGTTTCCGATTTAACAATTTCCGCCATAACTTAATATAATATTACTGTCGGTGGATATTTTTAACCGATATTTTGGACTTTTTTAAAAAATATTGCAAATTCGCAAAAAATTTTATTAAAAAACTATTTATTTTTCATAAAATTTATGTTATAATAACATTATCCGAATACTCTGAAAAGGAGTGAATATTTTGGCAGATAATTTTGAATCTGTTGCAATTGACAGAATTATAATAAATGGCGGCAAAAAGCTTTATGGCGACGTGTACATCGAGGGAATGAAAAATGCAGCACTTCCCATTATTTTTGCCACGATACTTACCAAGAGCAAATGCGTGATAGAAAATCTTCCCTCGGTAAGCGACGTTATTTTATCATTACGTATTCTCAAAGATATGGGAGCATCGGTAAAGTATATTGACGATACTACGGTTGAAATAGACACCGAAAACTTTGAATACGGAACGGCGCCCTACGACCTTGTAAGCAAGATGAGAGCATCGACCTATCTGCTCGGTGCGGAAATAGGACGTTTTCAAAAGGCAAAAGTCGGTTGGCCCGGAGGATGTGATTTCGGTGTGCGTCCCATCGACCTCCATATAAAGGGCTTTGAGGCTCTCGGAGCAAAGGTAAGCATAGAAAGCGGATATATAAACGCTCTTGCCGAAAACGGTCTTATAGGCAATCAGATTTATTTTGACGTTGCATCGGTAGGTGCTACGGTTAACGTAATGCTTGCATCGGTTTTGGCAGAAGGGCTTACGGTTATAGAAAACGCAGCAAGAGAACCCCATATTGTTGACCTTGCAAACTTTTTCAACACTTGCGGTGCCAACATTACCGGTGCGGGAACCAGCGTTATAAAAATAAGAGGGGTAAAAAAGCTTCACGGTTGCACATACACCATTATTCCCGATATGATAGAAGCCGGAACATTTATGGTTGCTGCTGCGGCGGCAGGCGGAAAAGTTACGATAAAAAACATCATTCCCAAGCATATGGAAACCGTTTCCACAAAGCTTGCGGAAATGGGGGTTGATATTGAGGAATACGATGATGCCATCACAGTAATTTCCGACCAAAAAATGAACGGTGTTACCATCAAGACTCTCCCCTATCCCGGATTTCCCACAGATATGCACCCCCAGTTCTCGGCTGCTCTTTGTTTTGCCGACGGAATAAGTGTGGTATCGGAAGGTATTTGGGAAAACCGCTTCAAATACACCGACGAGCTTCGCAAGATGGGGGCAAACATAATGGTTGAAGGCAAGACTGCAACAATTACAGGCGGTTTTAAAATGACAGGTGCCAGAGTAAAAGCCGTTGACCTCAGAGGAGGTGCCGCTGTAATAATTGCCGCACTTGCGGCAGAAGGAACGTCGGAGATTACCGGAATTGAGATTATCGAACGCGGATATCACGACATCGTCAACAAGCTTGCGGCTTTAGGTGCAGACATTCACAAAGACAGAGTGGCGGTATCGCCCTTAAACATTGTATAAAAAACAGCTGATTCATTTGAATCAGCTGTTTTTCCTTATTTGCGACTTCCGTTTCTGTCCTCAAAGCACTGGCTGCAGTAAACCGGTCTGTCACTGGTGGGCTGGAAGGTAACTTTAGCTTCGCCTCCGCACTGTGCACAAACGGTTGTATAATATTTTCTCGCCGCTTTAACCGCTGTTTTCTTTGCGTTACGGCACTCCTTACAGCACTTGGGTTTGTTTAAAAATCCCTTTTCGCTGTAAAAAGCCTGCTCTCCTGCGGTAAAAACGAACTCGTTTCCGCATTCTTTGCACACCAAAGTTTCGTCTTCAAGCATATCCACAATCAATTCTTCGTTCATATTTTCCTCTTTCCGGGTTATTGATTATTATCAAACAACTCTTTTAATTTTTTTCTTATTCTGTATACTGCATTATTTACCGAGCGCTCGTTGATTTGCAGTTTCTCCGCCATTTCTTTTGACGAACAGCCTGCAACGTACATTTTCCATATTCTGTTTTCAAAAGCAGAAAGGACCTCTTCTATCCGTGAATTCAGCTCGTGCATTTTCTCCCGTTCGACAAGCTCCTGTTCAGGATTCAATTCGTCGGCTGCGGTATTGGTGAAGGCTTCGTCTCCGTCTAAAACGACAATCCCTTTTTCGTTCCTTTTTTTCAGCATTCTGAGTTGTGTAACAAAGGCATTATTCATACATATTTTTGCATAAAGCCCAAAGCTGACCCGGGTTTGTTCAACATCGTACGACAATATTGAATTGTAAAACACCACGGTCAACTCCTGACGGAGATCTTCTGCGTCCTCTTTGTTTGACATACCGGCGTAATATTTATCCACAAACGATGAAACAAGCGGATCGTACAGCTTCAACATTTCTTCAAATGCGGTTTGATTTCCTGCACGTACCTTCATAATCAAGCTCAGAACAATCTCGGTATACTCTACACTCTTCTCTTTCATATAAACCTCGCAAACATCTCAATTGCCAAGTCTCAATCAAACAAAAATTCAATCTTTCCCGTCATCAAAGCGACCATACCTCTGTAAACCACGTCGGGACGTTCGAGATACCTGCGTTTCATCTGCAAAGCTCTGTATTCGGTATCGACCACAATAGTCGTTTCAAAAATCTTCTCTCCCTTTTCAAGCAAAAAGCAGTTAAGGTCGAACTTTCCGTCAACACGTGACCTGTACTCACATCTGGCATCTATTCCTCTGCGTCTGAAATCAAGATATCTCAGTGCCGCCTCAAGGCTTTTATCAAGTATGGTTGACAAAATTTCACTTTTCAGTTCTCTGGCAACAAGTCTGCCCTTGTCTGTAACAAAATAAAACTTTTCTCCGTCTTCCTCTATGTAAGTAATAAGATCGGTTTCAAGCAGTTCGTCAAACGCCTCTGTAAAGTCAAGATACATTACGTAATCCGTCTGCATGACTATGTCGTTTACCGATATGTAATCGAGCGGATAATTTATATTCTCCATAAGATAGAGAATGAAAATTTTCACGTCTCTTTTATCTTTCATACTGGCTGCCACTGTATAATCACCCTCTTTCTAAATAATTTTAACATATTCCGAGAAAATTTTCAATAGTTTTATTGCATTTTCAAGAAATTTATGATATACTAATGATATATTTCATCGTAATAAGGAGTTTTCATGACTAACATAGCTATTTTAGGTTTTGGTGTGGTTGGAAGCGGCGTTGCCGAAGTTATCACCGAAAATCTGGAGATAATCAACAAAAGAATAAACGGAGAGCTTAACATCAAGTACAGTCTTGACCTCAGAGACTTTCCAGACAGCAAATTCGGGAATCTGGTAATTCACGATTTTGATACTATTCTG
>JAFTLM010000384.1 GCA_017455945.1 Clostridia bacterium
CCGTGCTCTCCACCGCTAAACTATAGGTTAGCAGAATAAGTGAACGAGAGCCTTCCCCATGAGGGGAAGGTGTCACCGACTAGGTGACGGATGAGGAGTAGCCCGTCGCAACGGGCGTAATCTCACCTTGAATTTAACAAAAAATTAAGATTGGAAAAAAAATGTACCTACACGCAGGAAACAACAAGAACATCAGAGAAAAAAATATAATAGGCATATTCGATATAGAAAGCTCCACCGTGTCGGAGGTAACCAAAAAGTACCTTTCGGACGCCGAGAAACGTGGCGAAACCGAGTCGGCGGCGGAGGACGAGCTTCCAAAATCGTTTATAGTTTATTTTGATAAAAATCAAGAGTTCAAAATCTGCTTCTCTCAACTTTCTACTTCCGCATTGGACGGCAGAATTGAGGAGGAGTAGGAATGTACGAATATAATTGAAATTTAAAAGAAAACTCAATTCCAAAAGAATAGGAGCAATAAATGGAAAACAACTACACAGAAAGTCAGATTCAAGTCCTTGAAGGTCTTGAAGCGGTCAGAAAACGACCGGGAATGTACATCGGTACCACGTCTATACGCGGTCTGCATCACCTCGTTTACGAGATTGTGGACAACTCTATAGACGAGGCTCTTGCCGGCTACTGCGACAAGATAACCGTTACCATCAACAAGGGTGAGACCATCACCGTTGAGGACAACGGACGAGGAATTCCCACGGGTATGCACCCCAAGCAGGGAATACCCACGCCCGAAGTGGTTTATACAATTCTTCACGCGGGCGGAAAATTCGGCGGAGAGGGCTACAAGATAGCCGGCGGTCTTCACGGAGTGGGAGCTTCCGTCGTAAACGCGCTTTCGGAGTGGCTTGAGCTTGACGACTGCTACGGCGGCGAGCGTTTCACCGAGCGTTTTGAGCGCGGAATGGTGGCAAGAAAGGGAAAAACCGAGGCTGCTCCGGCAGACAGACAGCACGGCGTTAAGGTAACCTTTAAGCCCGACCCCACCATATTTGAGGAAACCGTATTTGAATACGACATACTGCTTACCAGACTTCGTGAGCAGGCGTTTCTTAACGCAGGCGTGAGAATAGTTCTCCGTGACGAAAGAAACGAGGAAAATATAAAAGAGCACGACCTCTGCTTTGAGGGCGGTCTTAAGGAGTTTATAAGCTACAGAAATCAGCTCAGAAAGGCTACGCCCATACACGAAGAGGTTATCTATATGAAGGGCGAGAAGGGCTCCAGTATCGCAGAGATAGCCATTCAGTACAACACCGGCGAGGAATACGATATCCTGACCTTTGCCAACAATATGAACACCATTGAGGGCGGTACGCACGAAACCGGATTCAAGGGCGGAATTACCCGTGTCGTAAACGATTACGCAAGAAAGATAGGCGCGCTTAAAGAAAAGGACGCAAATCTTACGGGTAACGACGTAAGAGAGGGTCTGACGGCAATTATCAGCGTAAAGCTTGAGAACGCACAGTTTGAGAGCCAGACAAAGGCAAAACTTGGCAACTCTGACATCAGAACCCTGGTTGAAAACACGGTAAACAACAAGCTGACCGAGTTTTTCGAGGAAAATCCCGCCGTGGGAAAGGTCATAGTCGAAAAGGCGCTTGAGGCTTCACGTGTCCGCGAGGCTATGAGAAAGGCGAAGGAGGACACCAAGAGAAAGAGCTCTCTTGACAGTGGAAACAGCCTTCCGGGTAAGCTTGCCGACTGTAACTCCAGAAACGATGAATTTACCGAGCTTTATCTGGTAGAGGGAGACTCTGCGGGCGGTTCGGCTAAATCGGGAAGAGACTCTCGTTTCCAGGCGATACTTCCTCTCCGCGGTAAGGTACTTAACGTAGAGAAATCCAAAAACAACATAGCTACAAATCTTTCGCTCCAGCCTATAATTCAGGCTCTCGGTTGCGGAATTGACGAGTATTTTGACATCGAAAAGCTCCGTTACGGCAAGATAATACTTATGGCGGATGCCGACGTTGACGGTTCGCACATAAGAATACTGCTTCTCACCTTCCTCTACAGACACATGAAGGCGCTTGTGGAGCAGGGACACGTTTATCTGGCACAGCCGCCTCTTTATAAGGTATTCAAGAGGGGCGTTAAGCAGGAGTACTATGCGTTCTCCGACGAGGAGAGAGATAAGTATATCGAGCTTCTTGGCGGTCATAACGTGGAGACACCCAGATATAAAGGTCTTGGTGAGATGAATGCCGAGCAGCTTTGGGAAACCACAATGAATCCCGAAACCAGAACCCTTCTCAAGGTTACGGTAGACGACGCGGCGGCGTGCGACGAGATGTTCACCCTCCTTATGGGCGACAGCGTAAACGCGCGTAAGGAATTTATCGAGCAGAACGCTAAGTTTGCGGAGAATCTGGATATATAAGAAATGTAAGAACGCTTTTTTTGCAAAATTGACTTGCAAGCAAGTCGCAGCTCCGCAAAAAAAAACTTTATAACAAACTTATCAACACCCGAAAAAGTTATCAACAGCCTGTTGATAACTTTTGTTGAAAACTCTGTGCCAAGCTGTTGTAAAGCCTTGCTGAATAAGAGCTTTGGAGATATCAACAGGTCTGTTCAAAACGACAGAAAATGCTGTTGATTGACAAAAAAAGACAGAGATATCAACATGGAAAATAATTTATATCAACAGGAAACTGTTTTTAAATAGACTATCAAATCAATCCTATAAAAGGAGAAAAATAAATTGGCAAGAAAGAATGAAGATTTAAGAAGTATCGAATATCCCGACCAGCATATCGTCGATATCGATATGGAGAGAGAGGTCAAAAAATCCTTCATAGAATATTCGATGTCGGTTATCATATCCCGTGCGTTGCCCGACGTGCGTGACGGTATGAAACCCGGTCAGAGACGTATTATGTACGCTATGCACGAGGACCATCTGACCCACGATAAGGCGTTCAGAAAGTCGGCTACCACCGTCGGTAACGTGCTTGGACGTTATCACCCCCACGGAGACGCCGCCGTATACGGAACTATGGTTCGTATGGCACAGGACTTCTCCTACAGATATCCCCTTGTTGAGGGTCAGGGTAACTTCGGCTCTGTTGACGGCGACGGCGCGGCTGCTTACCGTTATACCGAGGCGAGAATGTCGAGAATAGCCGCCGAGCTTATGGTGGATATCGAAAAGGACGTTGTCGATATGAAGAAGAACTTCGACAACACCCGTGACGAGCCCACCGTTCTTCCCTCACGCTTCCCCAACCTCCTTGTAAACGGAGCTGTGGGAATTGCCGTAGGTATGGCTACCAATATCCCGCCCCACAACTTAGGCGAGGTTATAGACGCCACTATTTTCCGTATGGACAACCCCGAATCCACCGTTGACGACCTTATAAATTACGTCAAGGGTCCCGACTTCCCCACCGCCGCACTCGTTTACGGTACCCAGGGAATCAAGGACGCTTACAGAACGGGTCAGGGACGTATCATAGTCCGCGCACGTGCGCAGATTGAAGAGGACAAGCACCGCATTGTCGTCACCGAGATACCCTATATGGTAAACAAGAGCCTTCTCGTTGAGTCGATAGCCAACCTCCACAAGGAAAAGAGAATAGACGGCATTACCGACCTTCGCGACGAGTCGGGCAGAGACGGTATGAAGATAGTTATCGAGTACCGCAGAGATGCAAACGGCGAAATTATACTTAATCAGCTCTACAAGTATTCGCAGCTTCAGGATACCTGTTCGGTGAATATGCTTGCCATAGTAAATAACGAGCCCAAGGTTCTGCCTCTTGACAGAATACTTGACCTCTACATCGCACACCAGAAGGACGTCATCACCAGAAGAACGCAGTACGACCTTGATAAGGCACTGGCGAGAATGCACATCTACGAGGGCTATAAAATCGCCATCGACAACATCGACGAGATTGTTGCCCTTATCAAGTCCTCAAGCTCTATTCCCGAGTCCAAGGCAAAGCTTATGGAGCGTTTCGGACTTTCCGACGCCCAGGCTCAGGCTATAGTCGAGATGACGCTTGGACGTCTTACGGGTATGGAACGCGAGAAGATAGAGGAGGAGCTGGCAAGGCTCACCGCCCTTGTTGCCGAGCTCAGAGGAATCCTCGGAGACCCCGAAAAGATAAAGCAGATAATAAGAGACGAGATGAACGAGATAAAGCGCAAGTTCAATGACGAGAGACGCACCGAGATAACCGAGGCGTACGGTGAGATTGACCTTGAGGACCTTATCGAGAAGCACGAGTGCGTTATTACGCTCTCTCACGCGGGCTACATCAAGCGTCAGCCTGCCGATACCTACTCCAGCCAGAACAGAGGCGGAAAGGGAATTATCGGCGCCACCACCAAGGAGGAGGACTACATCGAGAGGGTAACGGCGGTCAACAGCCACTCCGACCTGCTTATGTTTACCAATACCGGTAAGGTCTACACCAAGCGCGCCTTCAATATTCCCGAGGCGTCGAGAACCAGCAAGGGAACAAGCTTCGTAAACGTAATCGAGGGCATAACCAAGGAAGAAAAGATTACGGCTATGATATCGGTTGACGGATATTCCGACGAAGAGTATCTGACTATGATAACCAAGCGAGGCATCGTTAAAAAGACGGTTCTTTCCGACTTCGAGGTTCACCGCAAGGGCGGAAAGATAGCCATAAATCTTGACGAGGGCGACGAGCTTCTCTTCGTAATCAAGACCGACGGACACAGCAATATACTTATCGCAACCGCAAACGGAATGTCGGTTAAGTACACCGAGGAAAACGTCCGCGCAATGGGCAGAACCGCCCGCGGCGTTAAGGGTATCACCCTTAAGGGCGACGACGAGGTAAAGGGTGCCGTCAAGGTTGAAGAGGGCAAGAAGCTTGTTACCATTACCGAGAACGGCTTCGGTAAGCTTACCGAGTTTGAGGACTTCAGAGAGATGAAGAGCCGCGGAGGTATGGGCGTAACCTGCCATAAGCTTGGCGAAAAGACGGGTAAGCTTGCGGGCATAGAGGCGGTTGAAATCGACGACGACCTTATGCTTATTACGGTTGACGGAACGATTATCCGTGTCAGAGTTGAGGATATTCCCACCTATTCCAGAACCGCAGGCGGCGTAATTATAATGCGCGGCGGCAGAGTTGTAAACTTCACTTCGGTAAAGAAGTCGGAGGAGAAGGAAGAGGACGAGGTTGAGGTTGAGTTTGAGGAAGAAATCCTTGACGCAGATCCCGCTCCCGAAACCACCGAACCTGACGAAACCGAGGAGTAAAAGAAAAATTTTTAAAGGAGCTAGATTATTTTTAGCTCCTTTTTTATAAAAAACAAAAAAATTAAATTTGGATCTTGACATTATTCTAGATATGGAATATAATATATACGGTAAATATTTTTAAGGAGAAAAATTATGCTTCAATATATTACCGCACGAGAGGCGGCTGAAAAATGGAATATATCACAAAGACGCGTTTCTATTCTTTGTGCCGAAAATCGAATTCCCGATGTTGCTATGCTTGGCAATATGTGGATTATTCCAAGAAATGCGGAGAAGCCAACGGATGCAAGAAAAGAAAAACAAACAAAAAGCTCAACAGAAGCACATCCTTTTTTAAAGTGGGCAGGCGGAAAAGGACAGTTGCTTTTTGAAATAGAAAAATATTATCCGTTTGAAACAGGTCAAATCACTAAATACGCCGAACCTTTTGTTGGCGGCGGTGCAGTGCTTTTTGATATTCTTAGAAAATACGACCTCAAAAATGTATATATCAGTGATATCAATGCCGATCTTATCAACGCATATTGCGTGGTCAAAGATCATGTTAACGAGCTGATTGATATGCTGATGGTTATGCAGAATGAATTTATACCAATGAATACAGATAGTCGTAAAGTATACTATATAGCAAAAAGAAAGCGATTTAACGACCTGAAAATCAATGGTGATAAAAATATCAATATTGAAAAAGCCGCTCTTATTATTTTTCTTAATAAAACCTGTTTCAATGGTTTGTTCCGTGTAAATAAAAAGGGATTATTTAATGTTCCTATGGGGTCTTACAAGAATCCAATGATCTGTGACAAAGAAAATCTGCGAGCAGTTTCCGAAAAACTCCAGAATGTAACAATTGTTTGCGGGGATTATAGAGAATCTTCCGATTTTATTGATGACAACACTTTTGTTTACTTCGATCCTCCATATCGTCCAATTACCGGCACGGCGAGTTTTACCGCATACACGGAAAATTTATTTAATGATGAAGAACAGATTGAACTTGCAAAGTTCGTCGATGATATGCACAGAAAGGGCGCAAAGGTTGTCATCAGCAATTCTGACCCAAAAAACTCAAATACAGAGGACAATTTCTTTGATAACATCTATTCCTCTCATAAGATCAAGCGTGTTGAAGCTACTCGTATGATTAACTGCAACAGCGAAGCAAGAGGAAAAATCAAAGAACTTCTTATATCGAATTTTTAAGGGAGGATGACTATGGAAATTAGAGAAGGAACTAAACGCATAGAAAATGGAACTAAACAGGCAATTATAGAATTTGTCTTTGCCAATTACGTTATTTATGTTTTCCAAGGGACTTTGTCTCAATTCGACATTTTGATCAAATATAAGAAGGACAAAAAGCGGATTCGCACCCCAAAGCATATCCATTGGGTTGTTGACATTTTGATGAAAATGCAAGGAAATGAAACACTTACTAAGCAGTATTTGGAAGCCATTCAGAACTGTTGGAATACCTGTGTCCCCCTCACTAACAATGATTTTGATACCTTGAAAGCGTTAATTGAGGACGGAGAAGAAGAAATTGACATTGAACAGTATTTTGACCTCAATGCGTTCGGCGAATACGATGTTGAATTTTTGTACGTATTGATGGAACTGTTGGCAGTACAGGAAAAGACAAACCGAGTAGATGCGTATATGTTTGGAAAAATTATAGAGGAGCTGCTTGAAACTGACCGAGATATTTTCAAAATTATATCAACGGCTGGATTCGGTGGAAGAAGGGGTTAATATGGCAAACAGAAATTTTAACACTTGGCTGTCCGGATTTCGTGACAGCATTGCAGATTA
>JAFTLM010000385.1 GCA_017455945.1 Clostridia bacterium
CAAAAAAAATAAAAAAAAAAAGCGACCGCAGAATCTGCGGTCGCTCCCTTATTTTATTTTGTGTATTTTTTTATCAGTTCTTCTGTAAGTAACGATGCCGAATCGGGGTCAACGTATACCGTTGCGTCAGCGTGCTTTTTGAGAAGAGTTGCGGGAATATGAGGCGTAACGTCGTTGTCAAATGTGTTGTAAATTGCCTCGGCTTTTATGGCGTAGGGAACTACGGATATAATGTGTTTGCTCTGCATAATTCTGTGGCAGGTCATACTTATCGCCTGTTTGAAACATTCGTCCTTGTCCTTGAACCAGCCCTCTCCAATCTGCTGTTGGAGGCAACGGTCGGCAAGCGTAACTACCTTGTAGGCACTCGTGTCGTCAAAATCTGCGGGCGGGTCGTTGAAAGCAATGTGAGCGTTTTCACCGATTCCGATAAGCCCCACGTCTATGGGCGACTCGTCAAGAAGCTTCGTAAGCTCCGCAATGGTTTCTTCGGGGTTCTTGGTGCCGTCTATAAGGTGATATTTGCCCAGCGGAACCTTTTTTACAAACCTGTTTGTAAGATAGCAATTAAAGCTGGCGGGGTGATCCTTGGAAATGCCCACGTATTCGTCAAGATGAAACATCTCCACCTTGCTCCAGTCGATGTAGCAGTTTACAAATTCCTCAAAGAAAGGAAACTGTGAAGCTCCCGTTGACAAAAGAATACGTGCACTCCCTTTTTCCGCAATAGCTTGGTTGATAAGCTCCGCGGCGTGTTTGGCGGACAAAAGTCCAAGCTCCTTTTGGCTTTTACAATTAATAAGTTTCATGTCGTTTCCTCCAAAATAATGTTGTTGAAATATACAAATTATTGTATGTTTTTTTGTTTAGATTTAATATTGAACAAAAATCAAGTGAGTGATATAATACAAGTATGGGTATCATAACAAATTATTCAACGGCTAACGGAGATATTTATTTTCATCATACCGTCAGTGAAAAAACGCAGGGTACTCCGCCTTTGTACGGTCCCGAGTCACACAGGGGCTTTGAGATGATCTATCTTGTTGAGGGGGAGGTTAGGTATTTTATCGAAGGCGAGGAATATCTTGCGAGAACGGGTGATCTGATATTTATTCTTCCAAACGAAATACACGCGCTCCAAAGAAGCGGAGCGATGAAATACGAAAGAGTAGTGGTGTCTTTCGAGTATAACACCGTAAGAGAGATGCTTGAACGGTGCGGATTTTGCACCGACAAATCTTTTTTGGAAATGAAGAACACGGTGCACCGTATAATTCCCATAGATCTTGTGGAAAAGTACGGAATAAAAGAGATAATGCGAGATATAGGTGAGCTTGACAGTACCTACTCGGAGTTTCCTTTTAAATTTTTGTCTTCTGTTATGTCGCTGATAGCCGCCTTGAACAAGCTATTTTCAAACGAGTCGAGAGAGCCCGTTTTCAGAGTGTCCTCCGACCCGGTAGTGAAAAGTGCGGTGGATTTTATAGGTGAGCATATTACCGAACAAATAACGCTTGAACGTATTTCCGAGAGGCTTCACGTCAGCAAATCCACGCTTTGCCATAGGTTCAGAGACAGTATGAATACAAGTGTGAACCGATATGTCGCCATAAAGAAAATATATCACGCTATGCGTCTTATGGAGAACGGAATGAGTGCTACCGAAGCAGCCGCGGCGGTGGGCTATGAGCATTATACCACCTTTTATCACAACTATAAGCAGATAATAGGCGTGTCTCCCGCGAACGATAAAAAATGATTTCAAAAGTCTTCCGAGAGGGAGACTTTTTTATTTGATAAGTGTAAAATCCGGTACTTCTACAGGCATACTTCCAAGCTCTATGGATTTTGCCGAAAGTGGAGTTATGCTCATCCAGGCGGCGGCATCGTAAACGTCTATGGGCGATTTTCCGCCGTCAATGATGTAGTCAAAGAACGCCTCAAACAAGAGCCAGTCCATTCCTCCGTGTCCGCCGCGAACCCCGTCGGATAAGAATTTTTCCCAGATAGGGTGGTCGTATTTTTCTAACCATTCGTTTTGGTTGTTGAGATAGTTAACCGGTTTTTCCATATCTTTTTTGCCGTGCTCGGCATCAAAATGGAAGAACATTCCGTCTTCAAAATAGCAGGCACGTGTGCCCTGAACAGAGAAGTTACGGCTGTACGGACGTGCACTCGTGGTGTTGAGCATAAGCGAAACCGTGGTGCCGTCGGCACACATAATGTTGGTTCTTATTACGTCCCCCTGATTGAACTTCTGCGTAACGTATTTGCTTTGATAAAGATCGGGGTGCAAACTTGCGTAATCGTTAAGACCGACCGCTTTTGACGCCATAGAGGTTAGATAGAGCATTCTGTTTCCGTTGTTTATGTTAAGTATCTTCGAAATAGGACCGAACGCGTGCATAGGATAGTTGTCGCAGTTTCTGGCAATATAGTTTCTGAGCCTGTAGTGTCGGTTTTCCTCGCCCAGAAGCACCTGATTGCGGAGGTCGTGCTCGTATCCGCCCTCGCAGTGGGATATTTCACCGAAAAGCCCCTGACGAACCATATTAAGCACCGCCAGCTCAACCCGTCCGTAACAGCAATTTTCAAGGAACATAAATTTGGTTCCCGTCTCAACCTGTGTTCTTACAAGGTCAAAGCAGTCCTCAACCGAATATGCACCGCCTACCTCGATTGCAACGGGAATCCCCGCCTTCATGGAAGCGATTGCAAGCTCGATGTGACATTCCCAGGATGCCGAAACACAGATGGCATCTATCTCGTTTTTCTTTGCCAGAAGCTCATTGAAATCGGTAGTTTGAATCGGAACAACCCTGTCGGTTTTTTCTTTGATAAGTTCAGCCGTATCATCGACTCTGTCACGGTAAAGGTCGCAGATTGCCACTATTTCACAGCGTTCGTTTTCGGTGAATATAGCTTTTATTAGTCCTGTTCCTCTCCTACCTAATCCTACTATCGCAAGTCTTACTTTTTCCATTGTGATTACCTCAGTGGTTA
>JAFTLM010000386.1 GCA_017455945.1 Clostridia bacterium
ACATTGCTGAAAGGTTGTGGTATTGTGTGTGCTAACAAGCAAAGGAGTTACACACAATGAAAAAGAGACACAGGCAATTATGTGCAAGAGCAAAGTCAGTTAGGTGCAGCGGAGGGCGGTTATGAAGATACTTGACGATCTTTGGTACGGAAACGTTTCCCCGTTTGAGCAATGCTCTCAGGACAACAAACGGCTCAAAGAGTTGCTTTCGCTGATGGCGCGGAATCGCGGCGAGTTAGGTGAAACGCTGACGGAAAAGCAGAAAGAAGCACTTGAAAAGTTTGAGGACTGCATGAACGAGATGCACAGCGTGACCGAGCGTGATGCCTTTTCGTACGGCTTTCGCCTCGGTGTACGGTTAATGGCTGAAGCCTTTCTTCTGTCGATCTGTGAAGAAAATTAGAGCCTCACAAAAGGGTCGTGAAACACGACCTCCTTTTCAAATTCTTGTTACAACGACAGTTTTCAGATGTTATGGAGACCCCGTCGCGTTTCACGGAGGGGTCTCATCGACTGAAAATCGGTATAGAGAAAACCGAAAATAAAATACACCGCAGTAAAACAAAGAATACGCTGTTGGAAACAAAAAAGGAGGAGCTACAATGAAAAAGGATAAAAAAGTAACGTTGACAGGATTACCTCCTGCTCAGTCACTAAAAGAACAGTACCAAAAACATGACTTTACCCTGAATCCCTTTCCTAATTCTAAATGGGCAAAAGATAAAAGTACGTTTGCGATTTATAAAAATGTAAAAAAGCTCAGCAGTATAATCTTTAGGGAAACATGGCAGGAAAGCTTAAAAGAATCCGGAATGAAATCTTCTCCTATAAATTTTTCAGAAGATGACCCATTGACTCTTCTTAGCAATCAAAATCAGAAATACGTTGTTGACAGGGCGGCTGACCTCATAGCAAATCCGAATGAAGAACAATTGGAAAGCACAATAAATCTTTTTTGGGAAGGATGCGAGGAATTTCTTTGCAGTCGTTACCGTCAGTATGCAGAAGAACACAACATAGATATCAACGATATTGATAACGTTGATGACGAGGAGTTACTCCCCATTGTCTGGGAGGCGGTTCAGGAATACTTATCCCAAATTTACAATTATCTCAAGGAATTACAAAGCGTTCCCGAAATCATTGAAATACTTAAATCAAACCGTACAGAAGAAGACTTCAATGAATTTGTGTATGAAAATCATGACAAGATTGATTTCGAGCGCAAGTGGACACACTCACGTACAAAAGCCGGCCCCGCCATAAGTTTGGAAGATTTGGGCGCAGGCGTGGACGGAGATAACGATGAGTCAAAGCAGGAGGAAATCGAGCGTAAAATATGGGAGGCGGCAGGAGGAAGAGACGAGGATAAAGAGCATCTTGACTATCGCCTTTTGAAAGAAGCTTTGATTAAGTGTGCCAGCGACGAAAAAGATATTCAAATAATAGAAATGAGAGAAAATAGTCTAACAGATGAAGAAATTGCAAAACGGCTTGGATTTGCTAACCACAGTACGGTAGCAAAGCGCATTGCAAAGCTCCAGGAAAGGTATTACAAAAAATACAAAAAAGGTTGAAAATAATAAAAAACATCGAGATGAAAATTTTTTCGGTGTTTTTTTATTTTTTAGGAACATTTTACGCTTCTTGTGTCGGGTAATATATGAAGCCCCGAAAAGCAGGAAGCGATTTCTTTTTGCAATTTTTTAAAATCAGATATGGAGGTGAGGCAAAATGATTACTCAAATTCGCTCAAATTAACAAACAGAAAGGAGAAGCAATGACAAAAACAAAACAACCAATTACACAAAAATATTTCCCAATGCCCAATTCGATATTTCGTCTTGGACTTGAATCGGGAGAAATCCTTGTATACGCGTACTTAATGTACTGCGAGGACAGGAAAACCTTTCAATGCCATCCAAGCTATTCCACTATCGGTGAGGCGGTTGGCATGAGCAAGAGCACGGTGAGAAAGCACGTGGACGGACTGCGCAGAAAAGGCATGATCACCACGGAATACACTACCGTGAAAACCAAAGACGGACGGATTCACAACGGCAGTTTGCTGTACACTCTTCTGCCGATTGAACCTATTGAAGAGGCATATTTTCAAAAGATGCTTCGACTGCAATGTGCAAGGCTTGCGGTGAAAAAGGGGCTTGAAAAATACGAAAAAAAAGAAAGGAAAAAGCAATGAAAGAATCGATTTACAAAAATTATGATGAACTTCCGCTCTATCTCAACGCGGAAAAATTAGCAAATCTATTGGGCGTATCCAGGGCAAGCGCATACGAATTGATGCACGAAAAAGGCTTTCCGTCCATACGTGTCGGGTGCCGTTTGGTTGTGCCGACAGACAGATTTATCGCATGGATTGACGCACATTTTGAAAAGCGAGGTGAGTAAATGTATCAATACTCAAATAAAGATTTTTATGATTTGATGTACAACTGTTACTTCCATCTGTCAAGAAAATATCCCAGCGATGCCGTGAAATTTGTGGCATCGCTTGCGATGATTTATCTGTGGGAGCAAGGCGAAATTCGAGTGGACGGAAAACAATTTAATCAAACCGATATTCGCGCTTTGATCGTAGAAGAAATGACTCCCGAAGACCTTGACAGAGCCATCTGCACGGCGGATTTTGTAAAATGGCAAATCAGCTTTTACGAGTTCGCGGATATGGTTTTTAAGGCGGTGTTATACAGCGATATTATCACGCAGGTGCTTTTTGAGAGAACCTATTGCAAGGACTGTAAGTGCTTCGATTTGAAAGCAGGTGAAAGGGTTGGCGTCTTTTACGCCAACCCACACCACATCGGACGGCAGAGCCGACCGAGAAAGCCAATAATTTCAAGGACTTCAGCACTTTCGGAATTAAAGTACAATTGGCGCCTGAAATTGAGGTGTGGCGTCTATGTAGGTGTCATATTCCCCAAAAAGGCGTAAAAGCCAAGCTTTACAAGGATTTATGCAGACGTCAGTATTGGTGTCAAAACAAAAGAGGAGGAAAAATATGAAAGAAAACAATCAGAATAACACAAACGGCAAAAAGCGATACACGTTCAGAGTTAATGACGAGGTTATGAATTTGGTTTACAAATGGTATCAAGACGACAACTGCGCTACGCTCAATGAGTTTATTGAAAAAGCAATTAGATTTTACGCGGGCTACGTTGCCTCGGAGCACAACCAAAACTACTTTCCGAATATCGTAATATCCACAATGAAATCAATCATGCGAGACAGTGAAAACAGGCAAAATCGGAATCTGTTTCGCATCGCGGTTGAGCTTGGAATGCTGATGAACGTTATGGCGGCAACGCACGATATTGACAAGGATGCCCTTGAGAAATTGCGCGGAGATTGCATTGAGGAAATCAAGCGCGTCAATGGTACGCTAAGCCTTGACACTGCGGTAGAATGGCAGGGGTGAAAAGTGTGTACGAAGTGATAACTTTTCAGAAAAGGACTGGATATGTGAAAAGATTTGTGGTATTGTTTGTGGTAAAACAAAACGAAGAAAGGATGGTGAATAGATGTCAAAAAGAAGACCGTCAGGAGACGGATTGATACGAAAAAGAAACGACGGACGTTGGGAAGGACGTATAATCGTCGGTCACAAGCAGGACGGAAAACCGATATTCCGTTCGGTATTCGCTAAAAAGCAGAGCGACCTTATGCCGAGACTGCATCAGCTAAAAGACTGTTACGCAGACGTGGAACTGACCGAGGAAAGCAATATGACAATTGGCGAATGGCTTGACAAATGGCTGATAGAATACAAAAAGCCGATGCTCCGCGAAAGCACTTACGCAAGATATGGCAGTACCATTGAACACCACGTCAAACCTTATATCGGAAATAAAACTATCACGCAACTCAAAACGTCCGACTTACAAAAGCTCTACAATAAGTTAAAAGCCTCGGGGCGCAAAACGCCAACCAAAGAACACGGCACAGAGCTCTCTGGCACTATGGTGCGTGGCATACACACAATTCTCCACGAGGCGCTTGAAAGTGCGGTTCGCGACGGACTGATTCCAAGCAATCCGACAAATGGAACGACACCGCCGAAGATTGTCCGCAAAGGAAAAACCGTGCTGACCGCTTCCGAAATGGAGCGTTTTATGGAACTGCTTAAGGACGACGAAATCTGGCACGATTTCTTCTGCACCGACCTTATGACAGGCATGAGACGAGGTGAAATTTGCGGTCTTAAATGGAGCGACTTCGACGAGGAAAAAGGAACGCTAAAAGTAGCTCGTTCGGTGCGGTATGCAAACCGTGAGCCCATCATTGGAGAGACAAAAACCGAGGACGGCAAGCGAACTATATTCCTCCCCGACAGCCTGTGGAAAGTGCTGTCGGAGCGCAAGAAAAAAGCAATCGGAAAGTGGATTTTTCCACACCCTACTTATCCCGACAATCCGATGAATCCGTCCACGGCATACACTCGGCTGAAAGAGCTGTTGGCAAAAGCCAATCTGCCGAATATTCGCTTCCACGATCTGCGCCACACCTTCGCGTCCCATGCGGCGAACAGCGGAATTGAGCCCAAAACCTTGGCGCAGATCGTCGGTCACACCAAGGCGAGCTTTACGCTTGATACCTATGCGCACGTTACAACAGATATGCAGAGAAACGCCGCATGCATTGTGGAAAATTATCTGACAGACATTTTCGGAAAGGAGTTGAAACCGTGGCAAAACGAAGAAGAAGCGGAACAGGTACTGTAAGATTACGAAAAGACGGACGTTGGGAAGCGAGAGTTGTGGTTGGCTATGACGAGCGCGGATTTCCTAAAACCAAGAACGTACTTGCCAAAAGCAAGAACGAGTGCGTTGAAAAATTGGAGACTCTTAAAAGCGCAATCGGAGTAACAGCAAGAACCAAGTGCCACCCCGAAATGCCCTTTGGCGAATGGGTGGATTATTGGTATCAGACCTACTGCAAAAACACGCTTAAAGAATATACACAGATTACCTATGAGGAGCGTATCTACAAGCAAATTATTCCCAAAATCGGCGACACACCGCTGAATCAAGTAACTGCGGGAACGCTTGAAAAATTCTACGCACACCTCAAAGCCGACGGTCGGTTAATACGCAGAGAGACTTACGGACCGGGGCTTGCGAACTCGGTAATACGGAGCATTCACGCGCACTGTCGTGCGGCACTTGAAAAGGCAAAAAGTGAGGGGCTTATCAGACAGAACCCTGCCGTTAACTGCAAACTTCCGCCAAAGAAATCGCCCGAAATTGAAATCCTTTCCCCCGAGGAAATGCAACGCTTGTTGATACAAGCCAAAGAGGATGGATTTTATGAGATGTTTCTGCTCGACCTCTCCACGGGGCTCAGACGAGGTGAGCTTTTAGGGATTCAATGGAAAGACATCGACTTTGAAAAAGGCACGCTGTCGGTCAATAAGCAGGTCAAGTATATCAAAGGCGAGCTTCGCATTATGTCACCGAAAACGCAGGCGTCAAACCGCACGGTCGTGCTTCCGCCACAACTGCTGGCGGTGCTCCAAGAGTACCGAGAAAAGGTAAATTCGATATGGCTGTTTCCGTCGCCAGTCAAGGACGAGGACGTGCCGAGAGACCCGACGGCTTGCCGAAAAGCCCTTGCTAAAATTCTCGAGAGAGCAGGTTGCAAACATGTACCGTTCCACGCGCTCCGCCACACCTTCGCCTCTCACGCCTTTCACTACGGCATGGACGTCAAGACATTGGCAAGTACCATAGGACACGAAAGCGTGGAAACCACCTTGAACGTGTACGCCCATAGCTCGGATGAGATGAAGCGTGCGGCGGCAAAAAAGATTGACCAAACACTAGGCGCGGTTGTGGGCGGTAAAACCGCCCTTGTGGCGAGGGAGAACGAATGCGGGCAACAGGAGCACACACGGCCGAAAAAGCCGCCAAGAGCCAAATTTGAGCCCTACAGAGGCAAAATACGCAAGAGCGGCACAGGTTCGGTTCACCAAGTTAGCAAAAACACGTGGGAGGGGCGGTATTCGCCTGTAGTTGACGGTAAGCGTGTCGCCCGAAACGTCTACGCCTCAAGCCCCGAAGAATGCGAAGAAAAGCTCGCGAAGCTGATTAAGGAAATGAAAATGGAGTTTGGGATTAGGTAACCTTACGTAAGGGTGGAGCGAAACATTCCCACCTTAACATATTTCTGTCAAAGAGGTATAAATTTAAGACCGCAGTAAGCAAAGAAAAGGCGACGAAAAATCCGTCGCCTTTAGCGTTAATTATGGTAACCATTTTTTTGACACATTTCTGCTATGGATTCTGCAAAAATAGCACGTGAATGTTTATCGGGGTTAAGGTTGTTGTTTTTCTTTTCGATATAGTAATCGAGAAGATCATTCCATAATCCGTTAGATTTCAACCACTCAATCTTTTCAGGGAGCAATAGATATCCTTTAGGCTGGTATTCCCAAGAATAGGATTGCTGTTCTTTATTGAATCGTATGTATTGTTGCCTGCCGTCTTCGCAATTATATACGATAGCGAAGTCACAACTGTGCAAAATTTTCGAGTTCGTACGATCTTTGAATTTGATTGTTAATACACGGGTGGAATCTTCGCAATAATCGTAACCATATCTACGAACAACTTGATCAAAAGCTAAACGGAGGATACGTTTAATCTCGGCAGGCGTGTATTCCTCTTCGTCATCATTGACTTGTATGTTGACATCAAAATCAAATCCAATGTTTGACTTGGCATCGTAGGTTATCATATTGCGATCAGAGCTTCCAATAAACCAATAACTGAAAGTGAAATGATTGCGAACGGTGTCTTGAACTTCGTGAATTATGTCAAGTAAATCTTTCTTGACTTCCTTTGCTTCATTTTTTGATATATAGCGAAAATCGTGTTGCATGCTATCTATCTCCTTTTTGTAAAATCTCCCTAACCGACCATCTAACTACTGTTAAATCATTATATTGTAGCAGGATATTTTTTGTTTGTCAATAGGTGAAAAGAAAAAATAATACAAAAATTAAACTACTGTTTCGCCAGGCAAAAAATCTTCCCAGCCGGAGTTGAACAATTCGTTGTTCGTTATACGATCACGTAATGTTTCTAATTCACATTGCAGTTGCTTTAAGTCATATTCTATTCGCTGAAACCTACGATTATAAGTATAGTATATACAGTGTTCCTTGTCATAGGTTCTCAAGTGTGGATTTGCTTGTATTGTAGATCGTATAAAAGAATCTGTGTTTTCGTCCAAAAGATTATAATCTCCGACCGCTCCAAACTCTTCGTATCTTTCGTCAAAATGTTCATTTGTGTTTCGAACTTCTTTTTGAAACACCAAGGGAAATTCCGTTTTGGAAACGTTTAGAGTCTGACGCAGTCTAGAACATCTTGCTGTGGTTGTTTTATCAAAACCAGTAGGATTATAAAAAACATTACTGATATTACCGCATGCGGTTAATAAACTTTGAATGTAAAAAAAATAGAAGGAGTGTTCATCATGATATATGCCTATATTGAAATTCGGATGATTGAAAATATAATCCAATGAAATTAAAGCAAAATTAATATTTTTAACTGCCATATTAGCATACATGAAATCCAAATTTCCATTAGTAATCTTAAAATATCTATTAAACATTTTGACCTCCAAGATGAGTTGTACTTGAAACTATTATAGCATTAAAATAATAATTTTTCAATCGGTGAAACGATAAATGGTGAACAGAAAAAGAAAGAATTATCTCGATATGGATTGAAAAATTCATATTTTTGTGGTAAAATTATCATAAGCGCATGGCAAGATTATGTGCTTGTGTTTCGCAAGTGTTGACAAAAATGTTCGGGGCATTTGCTTTATCGTGCAATCCTCTGAAAACCTGTATATAAATCATCGTTTGCTTAATGAGTTGCCATGCGCCCTTTTCTTATATGGAGGTAGAGATGACTTCATTTAATGGTATTAAGTCAAGAAGTGATTTGGCTGATTATTTGCATATTCCTCCGTCAAAATTGGCATATATTCTTTTCAAAATAGGCGTAGACTCATACTATACAGAATTTGATATTCCAAAAAAATCAGGAGATTCTAGGCGCATATGTGCTCCTACAGGGGATCTTAAAGATGTGCAGCGACAGTTGGCTGATGCTCTGTGGGAACATCAAAAATCAGTTTATGAGGAACTAGGGATTAAGCCTAATATATCTCATGCTTTCGAAGAAGGAAAAAGTATTATTACAAATGCTAAAATTCACCGCAATAAAAGGTTTGTTTTAAATGTGGATTTAAAAGACTTTTTTGACAGCATTCATATTGGTAGGGTGTGCGGTTTCTTTGAAAAGAATAAGTATTTTAACTTGCCTCATGGAGCTGCTGTTACGATAGCACAATTGGCTTGTTATCGTGGAAAACTTCCGCAGGGTGCTCCTACCTCACCTATTATCACGAACTTAATTTGCCAAGTACTAGATATGCATCTTCTGTCGTTGGCAAAAAGATATCGATTGGATTACACGCGTTATGCGGACGATATGACTTTTTCTACTAACGATAAGACGTTTCTTGAAAAAATGGATTCGTTTTATACGGAGTTGGAGAAGAAGGTAAAAAAGGCAGGGTTTTCGATAAACGAGAAGAAAACTCGTATTTCATATCGTGACTCGAAGCAAGTTGTTACTGGTCTCGTTGTCAATAAGAAGATTAGTGTTGACCACGAGTATTGCCGAAAAGTTCGTGCGATGGCTCATTCTTTGTACACTAACGGATCATACTTGGTAGATGGCGTTGAAGGAAACGTAAGACAACTTGAAGGAAGATTTGCTTTTATTGATCAAATAGAAAAGTATAACAATATTTGCGACTCTGCCGGAAAGCATAATGCATTTACATTGAACGGTCGCGAAAGGCAGTATCAACAGTTCTTGTTTTACTGCTATTTCTTTGATAGCGACAAGCCTCTTATCATCACTGAAGGGAAAACGGATGTAAGATATATTAAAGCTGCTTTGAGAAATCTTCATGCTGAGTACCCTGAGTTGGTAGAGAAAGATGCAAAAGGAAAGTTCGTTTACAAGGTGAATTTCTTTAAGCGATCTAAACGATTCAAGTATTTATTTGATTTATCACTTGATGGTGCTGACTCGCTTACATACATGTATAATCACTTTGTTTCAAATGGGAAAGATAACCGGGTAAACTATCTGGATTATTTTTTGAGGATCACGCAGCGAGTACCAAAGCATCCCGTCATCTTTGTGTATGACAATGAGATAATTAACAGTAAAAAGCCGTTGTACAAGTTTGCGAACCATGCAAAGTTTGACGATGCTCAGAGAACACAGTTGGGCAGGCAGTTATTCCTTAGACTTACATCTCCAGGCAACCTGTTTCTTCTTACTAATCCATTAGCTGAAGGAAAAACTGAGAGCGAAATAGAGCACATGTTTACCGAGGAAACGAGAGGAATTGAGTTGGGTGGTAAAACATTATCACTGGATCCCAAATTCGACAACACAAAATTTTTCGGTAAAGATCACTTTTCAAGCCATGTGCTAGCAAACTATAAAACAATCGATTTTAGTGGTTTCCGTCCATTTTTAAATGCGATGAGAACGGTTATGCAAGAATACGAAAAATCTAAAACAGAAGAATAAAATTTGCACCTTCGTTTTCTTGCGAAGGTGCAAATTTTGCACTTTTTATAGCCGAAATAGAGGCAAAAATCTCCACAAGTGGTCAAACATGTGGTCAAAGGCGAAAAAAGGGCTTGTTCAAGTCTCAAAGAGGGGAAGAACAAGCCCAAGTCTATATCGCGAAAAAACGAGCATTTGCGAGAAAACAAGAGAAAACAAAAGGAAAAGGAGATTCTTGCGAATCTCCTTTTCCTGGTCTAAGTGACACGACTTGAACGTGCGGCCTCTACCACCCCAAGGTAGCGCTCTCCCAGCTGAGCTACACCTAGATGTCTTGACGACTTGGATATTATACCACAACAAACTCACAAAGTCAAGAGTTTTTGCAAAATTTTTTCAAAAAGATTTTTGTCGTTTTTTTAAGGTGATTTTGAAAAATTTATTATTTGGCAAGATGTACAAATTAGAGTGTGGTTTAAGGTGTATTTTTCTATGTCATGTGATTTTACACAAACTTTTCATCAAAAAAACGTCACTTTTAACAATTTACAAATCGATAATTTTGTGGTACAATGTTAATCGTGGAAATCAGGCATGGGCCAATTCGCCGTGATTGCCAAAATAAGAGCACAACGTTTTTCTCGTAATTTGCGAAATATCAAGCTTATGATATCGGGTACGCTTATACGAACACACGTTGTGTTTTTTATTTTTTCTCTGAAATAGCAGAATTGTGCTAAAATTAGCGTCAGAGTGTATATACAAACAAATGTGAACAGGTGTATAATATATGTGAATTATTGATTTGAGGAGATCACATATGAGAAAAATATTTTTGGCAATTTTGTTTGTATCGGTGCTTTTATTAAGCCTGACCGTGTGTGCAAACTGTATAGAGCCTGTCTGTTATGTCGAGCCGTCAGCTATCACGTTTGTGTCGGCAGACTATCCCGACACCGCTTTCGGTAACAGCAACAACATGGTTATAAGCGGAGGAGACGACGCCAACGTTTTGTTTATATCGTTTAAAACGTCCGAGCTTACAGACCTTGGGTATGCCGTTCTTGAGCTTGACGTAAAAAATGAAGGTTCGACAAAAACTGACGTGTATTTGATAGATGATTATTTGGCTGACGAAGACTCTCTTACGTATAACACTATGCCTTCTTTAGCCGAGTCCGCAATACTTGTAACACAAGATATGTCTTACGGAAAAAACCGATTGGAATTGCAATCGGTGCTTGATAAAGTAGGCGGAGAATATTTTACGCTGGTTTTCAAATCCCGTGACACCGACGTTCATTCTTACTACGTTGATTTTGAAAGCTTTGAGACTCTGACAGCAAACAATGGCTCGGTTGTCATTGAAGACGTTGAATATTTCTACGGGTATTCCGACGAATATTTCCACCGTTACGGAGGCGATTTCGGAAAGAGCACCCTTTCGGTTATAAAAGACCCGGTTGACCAGCTTAACAATGTCGCAAGAGTAAAATCGGGAGGCACGGGAAGAATAAAGCTTTATAACGCTTTGTCACACGACGTGCTTGAGGAGGCGGATTTTCAAAAAACATACAGATTCAGCTTCAGAGTCAAGGACGGAAATGCCGAAGTAGGCAATCTTCGTTACGGCATAATGCCTGCAAGCGGAACGGCGTGGTCGTATGCGGACGCTGTTCTTGAAAAAAATATCAACGACGAGGGCTGGACCGACCTTTCTTATGACCTGACACTTTCGGAGACTGCCGTAGAAGTGGGTGAGGTCAACGACCCAATGTTTACAATAAACATGGTAGGCGACAATTATCTGGACGAAATATACGTTGCCGAGCTTGACGAAAACGGAAATGAAAAAATTATTCTTATAGATGCGCAAGGCGGAATATCGGTATCGGTATACGACTCTGCTGTGCCGGTTGCCGCTGCGTACGTGTCAAGTAAAGCCCCAAACAGCGTTTGCGGCGGAGATGAGCTTTTGATAGGAAATTCAAGTTTTGATAACAAGATAGCTTTTCTGTCTTACGTGAATACCGCGGTGAAGCAGAAAAATTCGCTTTTGCTGAAGTTTCCCGACGGTATGAGTGAGATGAATGACGTTGAAGTCTTTCTTTTGCCCGATTATCTTGTTGACGCCGACACGCTTACTTACAGTACTGTGCCGAATTTTGGCGAATACCTGGGAAGATATGATATTTCGGGTGGGCAAGGAATAGATCTCTCGGGTATAGAAGAAAAAATTACGGGAAGTTATTTTACGCTGGTTTTAAGAAAGGACCACCACTACTATTTTGAGAATTTTGAAAACAGAGAGACAGTGGAAAAAGCCACCTCTCCCACTCTCGGATATTCTTCGGAAAGCTTTTACAGTATAGGCGGAAGCGGAGTTACGCTTTCTGTTGCCGATCTTAACGGGAACAGCGTTTTGTACGCCACCACAAAAACCACCGCTACAGGGCGGTTTAAGTTTTTCAACACTCTGACTTCCGATGAAATAACCGAGGCGGACGTGGGAAAGACCTATCGCTTCAGCTTAGACATTCTTGCCAAAAGCAGCGTGGAGGAAGAGGAGCCGACAGATGCTAACAAGGTAGTAGTCGGCGTTATTCCCGCATCGGGAACAAGTATATATTCAAGCGGAAAGGAAGAATACAAGAAAATATCCGAAACCGATTGGGAAAGGCTTGAGGCTGAGTATACCATAACCGAGGATGACGTTGGGGCACAGCTTATGTTTACGGTGCAGTTTACCAAATCATCGTCTGCACCGCAAATATATTATTATCTTGACAACCTGAAAGTGGTTGAAATTAAAAACGGTGCCGCCGTTGAGCCGTCGGAGGATATTTCCACGCAGGGAAGTGCGATTCACCTGGTGGATGGGCTTCTTGACACTATGATGCGAGCGGAGCTTGATGAAAATGTCTGTGCGTTGAAAATTACGGTGTCTAACCCAGCTTCGGGTGAAGCCGATGACGTGACACAAATTTTCGGCGTTGCCGGAAAGGGTTACAGTCACTCATTGCTTAATATGGATAACGACACGGGCGAGCTGTTCTTCGTTGAGAACGGCACTATGAAGTATTTGTGTGATTTTAACGGTAAAAGATATAGTGCCAACGGTAACAGCCTTTGTATACAGGCGATATACGACGACAGCGACGGAAGTGTCAGATTCGCTGTGGGAGATCGCTTGGCGTGCGTGGATGCAGGTGCGTTTACCGATTCGCACATTGTAATTCCCGGTGGAATTTCGGGTGCTGCCTACGTTGGCGTTTGCGATGCCCTGGGGCTTGAATACAGCGAGATAACGGTGTCCCATATGACCGCGGACGCTCCCGAAATAGTGGGCTTCCAAATATCGGAGCTTTCCAAGTCTCTCAGAATTTTGGCGGGAATAGATTCACTCTGTTATAATGGATACGGATTTAAAATAGAATATATCGAGAACGGAGAAACAGTAAAAACCGAAGATATAAAATCCCCAAAATCGTTTGTGTATTCTTCTGTTATAGCAGACGATAAGACGGTAACGGCGGAATCTTTGGGCACAACTTACTTAGCGTGTATGAATATAACCGATATAAAAAGCGACGGAATGATAAAAATAACCCCCTATACCACCGTGGGTGAATATGTCCATGAGGGAAAGAGTGCTACCTACGACGTAAAGGCTGATGCTAAGCTTGGAGTGACCGAGCATATATCGCTTGACGGCAAAAAGATTATCTTTATCGGCCAGTCTTTCGTCTATTACGGAAACACGGTGCTTGAAACGGGT
>JAFTLM010000387.1 GCA_017455945.1 Clostridia bacterium
ACAAAAAGAAAAAGTTCGCAAAAAGAAAAATGCCGTTTGGGGAGTTTCGCTCACTGCGGTGAGCGACAAGGCTTGTGCAGCCTTGACTCGCACCCACTGGCGTGGGGGCTCTTATGGGTGCGGTGCGAACACACCCCTCGCCGCTAAACTATAATTTACCGCATAATTACAACAAAAAGAGGCTATCTTACGACAGCCTCTTTAAATTAATTATTGAACCATTACTTTTCTCTTTCTGACCACAAGCTGTGCGAAGATGAACGCCACCACGGTAAGAAGGAACGCGATTATCGCAAGCACCTGCTGGGCATAAAGCTGAACGCCGAATATCTCAAGCATCCCCGTTTCACTGTTCTGTATCGCGCTGAGGAGCGCACCCGCACCGAGTGACACGAAGAAACCAAGCACGCCAGACAGGCAATTTTTAATTGACGTTGCCTGAACGAAGTGGTCTTTATCAACGTAGCTGTAAACGGCATTGAGCAGGTTCTGGCTGGTAGCCGCTGTACTGACATAGTACAATATTTGATAGCCCAATATCATCCACCACAAATCGGGTGTAATAAATATTACAAATATGTATCCGGCTGCCTTTATTGCAAGTCCCAGCGTTATACCCGTAGCAAAGGAGGTCTTATCCGAAAACCATCCTATCGGCTTTGAAGCAAGAAATCTAACACCGTTTGAAATAACGGTAAACAGCGTTATCGTTCCAACCGACATTGCCAACTCCTTGAGCTTGAAGGTTCCCACAAAGCCGGCAAAGGAATACATAGCGGCTTTATGCAAGCAATCGAGTATTATCAAATACACAAAGCTTTTGTTTTTGAAAAGATTTCCAACTACTTTTCTTACGGGCTCTACCTCAACGATTTGATGATGATCATCCTCTTTTTTCATTATCAAAAGACAGATAGTATCCAACACGATAGCCACCACGATAGTTATGGCAATGAGTATAAAGCCTTTGTTTGTAATCTGTGCGGTGCCGTCGGAAGCATAAACGGTATATTTGTTGTCGATAAGCTGTCCCATGGTAAAGGTAAACACCATACCGCAAATAAGCGAGAGCATTTCCTTTGCCGCCGAAAAGCTGGCTCTCTTTGTGGGGTGGACAAAGGAGTTACCCCATTTATATATCATCGACGTAACAAGATAATACCCGAAATACGCCATAATGATACACCCAATAGCAAGTATTCCTTTATATTTCTCCGGGATGAATCCGGCAAACGGAATAAGATACAGCGCCACGTAGAACAGTCTGCCTATGACGTGGATAATCGTGGAAAACCTTTTGACATTGTTGATTCGCTGTACGAACACCATAGTCAAAAGCTGGAAGCAAAACGCCACCGAAGCGATAGACGAAACGATACCGACCATGGAGTCGGGCATTCCTATAGCCGAAAGCAAGCTGGCAAGATAAGCATCTGCTACAAGCAATGTCACAAAGTACTCAAAGGTACATTCCATCTTATAGGCGAATCTTGACTTTTTGTATTCGGGAGAATCGTATATTCCGTGTTCGTTAGTCATAACACCCTCCGAAAAATTTCTCACAAAATTAAGCCGTGCCAAAGCACGGCTTAATTGTAACACAGTTTTTACTTTTTTTCAAGTGGTTTCGCGTTTTTTCTTTGTCTGTTTTTTAACGACCGAAATATGGGTTATTCCATAGTGCAAAAGTGCTTTCACGCACTCGGCATTTATCACCTCGCCGCTTATCGCTATCGGAACGGCGGGGGGACAGGAAACGGTGGGAACGGCACATATCCGCCCCTCGGCAAGAGCGACATCCACTGTTTCAGACGGTGCAAAGACCGCCTCGCGGATGCTAATAGCTCTTTCGCATTTCGGAAGCTTAAACTCCGCTGTGTCAATGGGAGGTTTCCCCTTCAAGGAAGAAAAAATGTTTTTAAGGCAATTCAATTCTTCCTCGCTGTTAAACTCCGAGAGCATAAGAACTGTATAATCACCGTCGCAAAACTCGGGCTCTGCTCCTCCCTCTCGGAATATCTCGGCAAGCTCCTCGCCTCTGTATCCCGAAGCGGTTGCGTTTATAACGATTTTAAGACACTCGTCGCCCTCTGTTACTATTCCCTGCTCGGCAAGCCTCTCTCTTTCCGCATTCACAAAATCCACTATTCTTTGGCGTTTTGAGATAGGCGTTTCGGCAAGGTATTTGTTGCAGGCGTCAAGCGACTGCAAAATAAGATACGACGGACTTGTGGAAGCGTACATCGCCATAGCACTTCTTGCGCTTTGACAAAAGCGTTCTGCTTTTTTCGCGATATGCAGATAGGCTCCTCCGGTAAGCACGGGCAGTGTCTTATGTGCCGAATCGGCACACATTGACGCTCCAAGCGCCAACGGGTGTTTATTCTCTTCAAGAAAAGCCAGATAGGCTCCGTGCGCATTGTCCACCAAAAGCGGAACACCGTATCTGTCGCAAACCTCGGAAAGCCCCTTTACGTCGGCAATATTTCCAAGATAATCGGGAGAAGTAATATAAACTCCGTCAGGCTTTCGGCGGCATTTTTTCAACGCCTCATCAAGCAAGTCGGGGGTTATTACGCACTTGCAAATATGCTCCGTGTCGGAACACATCCACTCCACGTCGGCATCAAGCATAGCCGCACCGTACACAAACGCCTTATGCACGTTCCTTGCCGCCAGAAACAGCGGTCTCTCGCCCCGCGGTCTTTCTCCCGCCGCCAGCGTAAGCATTGCTTTTATGGCAAGGGTCGAGCCCTCTGCGGAATAGTAGCTGTGAGCACTTCCGAACAGCTCTGAGGCGTTATTTTCGCTCTCGGCGATTATACCCTCGGCGAAATAAAGCTCGTCCGCGCCCTTTATTTCGGTAATATCGCGCTCAAGCCCGTTTTTGCCCTTGTGTCCCGGCATATGAAAGCGTGCAGTCCCGCTTTTTTTGTATTTTTCCACAAAATCAACGATGGGTGTATTCATCACTCTTCGCTTTCGGCAACCTGCATCATTACGGCACATTCGATACGCTTCTTGAAAAGCTCACAGCCGTATTTATAAATGCCGCCTATGCTTCCCGTTGCGTGATAGGCGTTTGCCGCACATCCGCCCGAGCAGTAAAGCTTCGCCCAACAGTCGCGGCACTCCTCGCGTGCGTATGCGTTGCAGGAACGGAACTCGTCCTGGCAGGCTTTATTCTTGACGCCGTCCCAGATGTTACCCAGGCTGTACTTGGGATCGCCCACAAACTGGTGGCAAGGGAAAAGCTCACCCCAGGGAGTAACCGCCATATACTCTGTACCGGAGCCGCAGCCCGTGATTCTCTTATAGATACAAGGTCCGTTTTTAAGGTCTATCATATAGTGGTAGAAGGTAAAGGGACGTCCCTCTTTTTTGCGTTTTATCATTTCCTTGGCAAGTATCTCGTACTGCTCAAAGAGCTTGGGAAGATCCTCGTCGGTAAGTGCGCAGGGGTCATCGGGCGGACACACAACAGGCTCCATACTCAGCTCTGTAAAGCCCAGGTCTGCCATATGGAAAATATCGTTTGTAAAGTCCACGTTATTGTGGGTGAAAGTGCCTCTCATATAGTAGTTCTTTCCGCCTCTGGACTCCACAAGTCTCTTGAATTTGGGAATTATCTTATCGTAGCTTCCGTTGCCCGCGTAGTCCTTTCTGAAAAGGTCGTGAACCTCTTTTCTTCCGTCAAGGCTAAGCACCACGTTGCTCATTTCCTTATTGAGGAAGTCGATAACCTCGTCGTCGATAAGCAAACCGTTGGTGGTAAGAGTAAAGCGGAAGTTCTTGTTGTGTTCCTTCTCTATGCTGCTGGCATAAGCCACAAGCTGTTTTACCACGTCCCAGTTCATAAGAGGTTCGCCGCCGAAAAAGTCCACCTCAAGATTTCTTCTTGTGCCCGAATTGGCAACAAGGAAATCAAAAGCCTGCTTGCCCACCTCAAAGCTCATCACAGCTCGGTCGCCCTGATATTTGCCCTGGCTTGCGAAGCAATAGGAGCAGTTAAGGTTACAGGTATGCGCAACGTGGAGACAGAGAGCCTTTATCACGTTGCTGTTGTTTTTATAGTTATAAGCGAGGCTCTCGTACTTGTCCTCCGAATAAAGCTTTCCGCTTTCTTCAAGTGCCTTGACGTCGCCTATGCAAAGGAGGATATCTTCCCTTGTGACATCGGGCATATGGGCGTACTTTTCAAGCATCGCCGCAACAATCTCCTCTTCTGTGGAGGTTTTGTACATTTCTATAATGTCGTACGCCACCTCGTCAACGGCGTGAACCGAGCCGCTGCAGGTGTCAAGCACTATGTTGTATCCGTTTAATTTGTATTGATGTACCATTTTTTCTCCTTTTGTTATGGTTATGATAAATTATAATTTAGCGGTGAGGGATGTGTTCGCACTCGCCAAGTCCAGAAAGGTTTTTGCGGAGCTTTTTGCAAAAAGCGACCTCTTGTGCCCGCAGGCACTCGGCGTTTTCTTTGTGAGCTTTCTTTTGCGCCTTTTG
>JAFTLM010000388.1 GCA_017455945.1 Clostridia bacterium
AACGGTGAACACCTACTTAAGCAGTAAGGGACTTTTTCCCAATAACTGCGGAGGTGTTATCGAGCAGAATAAACTGAAGCTTACAAAGAACCAATGGTGGCACGACGGTGCCGACAGCGGTACAAAAGACGATTTCCGTGACCTTTTCTACGGTCTTTATACCGATGAAAACGGAAATGCTCTGACCGACTACTATATGGAATTGGATTACACCTTGATTACTCCCAGAGAAACCAAGTCCTATACCTTTACGGGAACAGACAGTGACGAAAAAACTGTTACGTATACCGTATATTGTCCTTACAGAGGCGAGTCATATTTTAACCCTATGTCGGGCGGCGGATACAACGTATACCTCTTTAAGGTTTCGCCTACGGGATATCTCTATACGCCGGGTACGTCAAGCACGGTAAAAACCGTTAAGTTCACTACCGCCGCAAGCGGCAAAAGCGACAGTAAGTACTTTACGTACACAAAAAAAGTGGGCGATACTACCGTCGCAACCCAGCAGCCCGTAACGGAGACGGTATGGAACGAGATGGTAGCTAATTGCGGTTCGGCTGTAACCTCAGGCTCTACCTTTGACCGAGTACACTATTCGGGAGACGAGTTCTACCAGATGGAGGTAGGCAAAGAATACACCATAAGAACGAAGATGTCGGTGGATTCTGCAAAGAAGGTAACGGCTACTGTATACATCAGACCCGCAGGCTCGGACGAACCCTTTTCAAAGGTCGGTTCTACCTCTTATACATATGACGGCTCAAGCTCGTGGGTGACCGATAATAAGGATATAAGAATTTCGGAAAACTTCCATGTCTATTCCCTTGACAACATGAAGTTTGTCAACCTCGGCGCGTGTGAGGGCGAGCACGATTTCCCCGTGATAAATAAGAGTGTAGTTAACGATAACGGCATCGACACGTACAACGAGATGAACTGTCTCAAGTGCGGTGCTGTCTACTATGAGAACTGTGCTACCAACACCGTAATCGAGAGCTTTGACTTTACCAAAAAGACCGATTACGATGAATTTAAGAACGGCGAAACCTATAATAACTCATTTGCCAGCACAAATCCTACCTTTACTGAAAATACAGGTCTTGTGTTCTCGGGAAGCGACCTTCACTTTAACATTCCCACCTCGGAAAAGAACGCCGAATACAGAATGACCTATACGGCTACTATCAACAAGCTTCCTACAGACCAAAGTGCTACACAGCCCGGTTCCTCATTCTTTACCGACAGAACGGGTAACGGCTGGATAATTCTTCTCCGTATGGGAAGATACGCCGATTACGACGATACAAAGACAGATAACGAGGGCTGGCTTAAGCTCAGAACTACAGGTGGCGGTCAGGCTTGGGGAAGCTATGAATCTGCGTACACGATAAAAGAGGGCGAGACCTATAAATTCTCGGTTGTTATTAAGCCCTCGCAGAACCTCTTTGACCTCTATATAGACGATAAATATATCGGCACCGGCGGAATGGATACATCCAAGTGGAGCAGTACCTCAAAGCCATACTACCGTATAGCGAACCAGCTTAATATAGGAATGGTGCTTAAAGATTACAGCTTTGCCAAGATTGAAAAACAGCAGAGTTACGAGCTTTTCAAGGGAGCCGATGAAGCGTTCAGCCTGAATATGGGTACGCTCAAGCCCCAGCTTGACGCAAACGGTAACATAGTGTCCAAGAATACGGCAACTTTTGAAGATAATATAAGCTCCGTAATGTATTTGGAAGATACCGACCTGATGCTTGCAAACACGCCCTACACGCTTTCTTTTGACTTTATGATGACAGATACGGGTGCGTTTAAGGACGGTATATCTACCGAGTCTTCACTCTGGTCGCTTATATCCTGGACTCCTTGGATATCATCTACAACCGCAAGATACGGAACAATGGTACGTGTGGGTGCTCTTGACAACGACAGCACAAAGGAGGGCTTTGAGAAGTTCTTCCTTATTATGAATAACAAGAGCGGTTACAGTGATTCCGCGGACAACGGCAACCAGGGCTATACCACCGAGGAGGGCGGAGAGATTGCGGGATACTATACCGACAAAAACTCGGTGTTCTCATTTGAGGCAGGTGAGTGGATAACGATAACTCTTTCGGTAAATCCTCTTACCCAATCTGCATATCTGTATGCCAACGGACAGCTTGCTGGAAGTGCACCGGCATCTGCTTATACTGCTGACCTTATAAAATCCGGTGAAACTGTTGTGAGATCCAGGCTCAGAATAGGTGACGCCTTCAGAAAGCTTTTCTACAACTGGGCTATAAAGGATATAAAGCTTGAAACCACTCCCGGTGTTGTGGCGGAGGTCAAGGACTCGGGAACTATATTCAACGTGGATTTTGGTGGCACTTATGCCACAAATTCGGGCAATAACCCCAATCTTGGTAATATAGTGCACAATAATTTGCCTACCCTGACACAGGTCAAAGATACGGCAACTACTGAGGGGTACACCAATTTTGTGGCCGATATGGCGTCATTCCTGGTAGGCGCGACTAACCTCTGTAACCTTTCCCTTACAAGTACGGTCGGCGACGGAACCTACTACAACCACGTTGAGGGTAAGAAGTACGCTATCGAAGCGGAATTCTCTCTTTTGGACAGACCTCTTACAGAGGGTGAGCTTGCGGATCTTGAGGCATACAATAAGAAAACGTATGACGATGAAAGCAAATATCTGCAGATGACAAGAACCAAGAGGGATTCTAACGTTATAAGACTTTCAAAGTATCACGACAACAACGCAATACAGCTTATTCAACAGAGAACTACCGCACTTGTGGCTATTACCGCGGATTCTTCGGCCGCGCTTGAGCTTTATACCAGGAACGCAGACGGAGCACTTGTAAAAGCCAGTGCCTGGTACAAGGATACCGACGTAACAGACGGCAAGATTCCCGACAGTGCGTGGGTCAAGGTAAAAACTGTAATAGACGAAAGCGACGATACTTTCAGCGTATACATCAACGACAGCATAGCTTTCTATAAGAGCGGTGACACCTACAAGAGAGCCGAAAATCTTAAGATGAAGCTTACTACCGGTGCCAATTCATTTGCTACGCTTTATCCCGACGCTCCCGAAATGGAGACGTTTAACAAGACGGGACTCTACAAGGATCTTCCCAGAACCGTAACGGTTGACGGAGTTACCAAGGCGTACAACTTTGCCAAACTGGAAAATATGTGCTACGTAAGATTTTTCCAGAACACGCTTGAGTTCAACGTCAGAAGCCTTTCGGTTACAAAGATCGAGGACGGCTTGAATTTTGTGGGTGTTCAGAGAAGAGACGAGTCCGAAACGCCTCTTGCATTTGATCTGAGATTTGTATTTGCTACAGACGACATATACGTGGACGGCATAGAATACGACGTTACGGCAGAGGTTGGCGATGTAGGCAGTGAAAAAATCGAATCGGTTGTATGCGATACCGTTTATTCTACCCTTAAGTCAAGCAACGGCGATATCAACGCCTGGAAGTTTGAAGAGGGCGAGTATTTCTCGGCGTTTAACGTAGAGGGAATAGAAACGGCAAGCGAAAGCACCGTATATACCTTCAGAATAACTCCGTATATGGTGAGATATAACGCAACCTCCGGTAAGACAGAAAAGGATCCCGGAAGCGCGGATATCGTTCACGTGGTTAAGTTCAACGGAAAGGGCGAGCTTATAGGCTATACTACAGAAAGCTCGGAGTGGGCGGATTTGAGTATGACGTATACGGAAATAGAGAACGTTCCCTATAAGGCACTTGGACGTACCCAGATGCTTGACGGCTCGCTTACTGCAGACTGGTCGGCGGCCGGTATAGAATTTGAGGCTTACTGTATCGGAGACGTTGCGATAAACGCTAACGTTCCGATAACCAGAAACTTTACCGTTGTTGTTGACGGAGTAGAGCAGAAAAATTTTGCACTTGCCAACGGAATCAACTATATTGCAACGGGCTTGGATTACGGCAAGCACAGCTTCAAGATAATGAATCAGGACGGATATTCGGGTGTTGTAAACATTAACGGCGTTACCCTTCGCGGTACATTTGAAGAGGCACCCGCCGACAGCGATTTGCTTATCGAGTTTATCGGTGACTCCATAACCCACGGTTGCGGACTCGGAAGTGCCGATTACAGTGCCGGAACCAACGACGGTACACTGACATATGCCTTCCTTGCCGCAAAAGAGCTTGGTGCGGATTACACCATTATGGCTAACGGCGGAATGGGCGTGCTGTGGGGAAGTGACTACAAGGGAGA
>JAFTLM010000389.1 GCA_017455945.1 Clostridia bacterium
GACACCGTCAAAAAGCTCAAGCATATACTCCATACGCTCGCACCACCACTTATAGCCGTTCTTTTTCATTGCATTCCAATTATAAAGAGGATTGCCCCAAAGCTGTCCGTCTTTGGCAAAGTAATCGGGCGGAACACCTGCTACGGCTTTAAGGTGTCCTTTGGCGTCAAGCCGGAACTCGTTTTTGTTTGCCCACACGTCGCTGCTGTCGTATGCTACGTATATAGGAATATCGCCTATAATCTTTATACCCTTGGAGTTTGCATAGGCTTTTATTTCACTCCATTGAACAAGAAACTCATATTCAATGAATTCCCAAGCGAAAAGTGTATCGGCGTTATAATCGGTCTTTGTCCAATCTATCCACTCGGAATAACCGTTAGCCTCCTTAAGTGCCATAAAAAGGCAAAAGTCGTAAATTGGCTTTTTAGCCGATATTACTCGTTCTATTTTTTCCCTATCCTCTTTGCACACTCTTGAAGATGCTTTTTTCAACAATTCAAAACGCTCTTTTTCAAGCCTTTCAAACTCACACGCATAGGGAGTGTCCTGTTTTGCAAAGCCAAGTTCGCTTTCTGTTATCAAGCCTTTTTCAGCCAATTTTTCTATATCCACGAAATAAGGATTTCCCGAAAAAGATCCGTAGGATTTATACGGAGAACCGCACTCGTCTGCCATATTGAAGGGCAGCGTTTGCCAATAGGAAAACCCGCACTCTGCGATAAAATCTACAAATTCCTTCGCGTTTTTTCCAAAAGAGCCTATAGAATAGTCACCGTAGAGTGACGAAATATGCATAAGAACACCGCTTGCACGGCTCATAATCTCACCTCATCAAAATTTTATTTACAATCGTACCAATTCTCGCCAACACCGATTTCCACATCAAGAGGAACCGAAAGCTTCACGGCGTTTTCCATTTCATTTTGCAATATTTCGAGTGCTTCGTCGGCACAATCGCGGTGTGCTTCAACGATAAGTTCGTCGTGCACCTGAAGTATAAGTTTGGCATCGATCTGCTTTTCTCTGAGCTTTCTGTCCACGTTTATCATAGCTATCTTGATTATATCGGCGGCAGTTCCCTGTATAGGGCTGTTCATAGCCACTCTTTCGCCAAACTTTTTCAACATTTTATTGTGACCTTCAAGCTCGGGAATATATCTTCGTCTTCCAAACGCGGTAGTAACGTATCCGCTCTCATAAGCCGACTTTACTATATTTTTTAAATAAGAGTCTACACCCGAATAGGTTAAAAGATAATTATCGATATATTCTCTTGCCTGATTTCGGGTTATTTTCAAATCCTGAGACAGCGAAAAATCTCCTATACCGTAAACTATGCCGAAATTAACCGCCTTAGCTCTTTTACGCAATTCGGGGGTCACGTCATCAAGCTCGACACCAAAAACTTTCGCCGCAGTTGACGTGTGAATATCTTCACCCGACTTAAATGCGTCTATCATATGTCGGTCATTGGAAATATCCGCCAACAAACGAAGCTCAATTTGAGAATAGTCGGCATCAATAAGCAAATATTCGTCGGAACGCGGAACAAAATAGCGTCTGAACTCCCGTCCAAGTTCGGTTTTTATCGGAATGTTCTGAAGGTTGGGTTCGGTGGAGGAAAGTCTTCCAGTCGCTGTTCCCGTTTGCTTGAAATTTGTGTGTATCTTTCCGTCTGCCCCGGCTACCTTAACCAGTCCTTCGGCATAGGTCCCTTTAAGCTTGGCTACCTGTCTGTAGTCGAGAATATCTTCAATAATAGGATGATATGGCTTAAGCTTTTCAAGGACGTCCGCACCGGTAGAATAACCGCTTTTCGTTTTCTTGCCGGTTGGTAACATCATTTTTTCAAAAAGAACCTCTCCAAGCTGTTTGGGCGAGTTTATATTAAACTCACAACCAGCATGAAAATATATACGCTCTTTCAATTCATCTTCGAAGCTCTCAAGTCTTTTCCCGTACTCATTCAATCCTTCTACGCTTACACAAAAGCCTTCCTTTTCCATTTTAAACAGGACTTTAGCAAGCGGCATTTCTATCTCATAAAGGAGCTTTTCCTGGTTATTAGCCGATATTTTGGCATCGATTTCTTTGTAGGCGTTCCAGATGTCTCCCGCATTTTGCTCACTGTCCGAATTACCTGCATAAGCCGAACAAATTCTGCCCAGGTCAAAACTTCCTTCAGACGGGTTTAACACGTATGCTCCCAACATAATATCGTGATGACAATTTAAAAATTCCACACCGATTTCATCAAAAAGCTTATACAGATGCTTTACGTCATAGCATACGGCTTTTTTATTTTCATCGGCAAAAACAGCCTTTACCTTTGAAAGCGAACCCGAATACAAATATATTTTACCGCCATCACAAAATTCGGTCTTTTCGCCGTTTATCAAAAACGAAAAGCTTTCCGCTTTAGAAAGTTTTTCCAACAGTGTGTCTGCATCGGTTTCCACCAAGTCAAATTGCCTATGCTCAAGCACCTGTTCCTCGGTATTTTCCTGTACACAACCGTCCAAGCCAAAGCGTTTTATAAAGGCAGAAAACTCAAATTTGGTAAAAAGCTTATGCACTTCGGTTCTGTCCATATCGCGTCTTGCTACTGCTTCCAGATTTTCAATTATCGGAACCTCGCAAAATATTTGAGCCAACTTTTGAGACATAAACGCACTTTCCCTGCCCTCATTAAGCTTTTTATTATTGGAAGGTGTAAACGGGTTAGAAGGCAAAGCCTCGTAGAGCTTTTCAAGTGTTCCGTATTCAGAAATGAATTTGAGTGCGGTCTTCTCGCCTATTCCGGGAACTCCGGGAATATTATCGGAGCTGTCTCCCATAAGTGCTTTTACGTCTACGAACTGAGACGGGAGAACACCGTACTTTTCCACAAAAGCATCGGTATTCATAGTAACCGTATCAGCATTGGTAGCAAGCAAAACCGTTGTTTTCTCCGAAATAAGCTGAAGCGAATCTCTGTCTCCGGTGAGAACGTATGCTTCGCAATCTTCTTTTTCAGCCATTTTTGCAAGAGTGCCAAGAATATCATCAGCCTCATATCCTGCAAGCTCCAACACGTTAAAGCCAAGTGCTTTCAAGCAATCCTTGGCATAAGGAATCTGTTCCAGAAGCTCGGGCGGTGTAGCATGCCTGCCCGCCTTATATTCTCCGTAAAACTCGTGTCTGAAAGTAGGCTTTTTAACGTCAAACGCCACGGCAAGATAATCGGGCGAAAGGGCTTCCACCTGTTTCATTATGATATTTATCATACCGTAAATTGCGTTTGTGTGTATTCCCTCTCTGTTTGTAAGCGGTCTTATTCCGTAAAACGCGCGGTTTATTATGCTGTTTCCGTCTATGGCAAGTAGCTTTTTCATTTTATCTTTCCCCATATAATAAATTACCCCTATAGTATAACACCACAGGGGAGATTTGTCAATATGACACGTAAAATATATTTACTTTTTGACAAAGTTACACTTCACTACAAAGTGGGACGGTTATATGCCGCCCCACAAAATATTTAATTGCTGCCTTTTGCCATTGCCGCAATAATGCGTGCAATTTCATCTACTCCGAGAATGCTGCTGTTAAATGTGGCATCGTATCTTTCACTTGCGCCCCACTTGTGTCCTGTGTAGAAATTATAGTAGTTAGCACGGTACTTATCTTCTTTTACAATAAGATTTTCGGCTTCCTTTTCGGATATTCCGTTCTTCTCGGCAACTCTCTTTTTACGCCAATCAAAGTCGGCGTGAATAAACACGCTTATTTTATTTTCAAAATTTCTCAGAGCATAGTCGCCGCAACGACCTATAATTACGCATTGCTCTTTCTCTGCAAGCTCTTTAATTATATCGTTTTGAACGATGAACAGCTTATCGTTTATCGGTATATCATAATGACCTGCAATTCCGCCCGCCACCGATGCACCTACAGCCAGACTGTAAAGGAGGCTTCCCGCTGCTCTTTCATCAGCTTTATGGAGCATATCGGGATGATATCCGCTCTTTTCAGCGGCAAGATCAATAAGCTCTTTTCCGTAAGCCTTGATTCCGAGAAGCTCGGCAACCTTCTCACCGATTTCGCGTCCTCCGCTTCCGTACTGTCTTGCAATTGTAATAACGGGATTCTTGTACATATATTTCACTCCTTTTTTATAGTTCGCAATAATATTTTACCATATTTTTCTGAATTTGTAAAGATTTTTTTCAAAAAAAGTATTGCCACCTTTCTATTCTTTATAAACACAAAAACGCATAAAATAATATATCGGAAAATTCATTTGAAAGGAAGAGTTAATGAAAAACATAAAGAAATTTTTCTTGAACGCGATTATTTTATGTGCGGTGTCAATGTTAATGAGAACGGTAGGCGTAAGCTTCAACGTATACGTCTCCAACCGTGCGGGAGCAGAAGCCATGGGCTTGTATGCGTTATTATCAAGCGTATATGGATTCAGCGTTACTTTTGCAACGTCGGGAATAAATTTTGCTACCATGAGGCTTGTAGCTAAAGCTCTCGGAAAAAACGACCGCCAAGAAGCTTCCGCCGTGCTTAAAAGATGTATTATATACAGTCTGATATTCTCTTCTGCGGCTTCAGCCTTTCTTTTTTCTGCTTCGGAATTTATAGGCGTCAGAATATTAAACGACGAAAGAACTATTCTCTCGTTAAAAATCCTATCCGTAACGCTTGTTCCAATTTCGCTTTCCTCCACGTTCAACGGATATTTCACTGCGGTAAAACGAGTATACAAAAACGCGATAATTCAAGTTTGCGAGCAGGCCATAAAAATTTTCGCCGTATCTTCGCTTTTATCATTGTTCATACCAAAAGGCATAGAGTTTGCCTGCGCCGCTTTGGCGTTAGGCGGAGGTATTGCGGAAGTTTCATCATTTTTGTTATCGGGAACTGTTTTTCTCATCGATAAAAGAAAGGCGCTTAAAGAAAAAGGCGTAAAAAAGGACTATTCTTACGTCACTTCCGATTTGATGAAAACTGCTCTCCCCATAGCGTCAAGCACGTATGCACGTTCGGGACTTATATCACTTGAACATATGCTGATTCCCATTGGGCTCGCAAAATACGGATTAAACAAAAGCCACTCTCTTTCTCTGTACGGAATAATCCAAAGTATGGTACTTCCCATAGTTCTTTTTCCCGCGGCTCTTATCAGTTCGTTTTCAGGGCTGTTAGTGCCGGAGCTTACCGAATGTGCGGTAAAAAACAACAACCGACAAATACGTTACATATGCGAACGCTCTCTGCAACTTGCCTTGATATTCTCAATAGGCACCGCCGGAATTGTGATATGCTTTTCGGGAGAACTGGGAAAGGTTATATACCCCAACGAAAACACGTCGGCATATATAAAACTTCTTGCTCCGCTTATTCCGATAATGTATATAGACACCACTGTAGACCATATGTTGAAAGGACTTGGCGAACAGTTCTACAGTATGATAGTAAACATAGCCGATGCCCTGCTTTCGGTTTTCTTGGTATGGCTTTTACTTCCGCAATTTGGAATAATAGGTTATATAATTACAATATATGTATCGGAGCTTATTAACGCTTCATTAAGTATCGTAAGATTGATGAAAAAAAGCGGTTTCAAAACCCACCTTACAAAATGGATAATCAAACCGCTTATATGCATTACAGGTGCCACCTGTCTATGTCACATTATTTTTTCTTTGGCGAATACAACTTTATTATCTCCGGCATTAAAACTTGCCACTCACATATTGGCAACTCTGCTTGCATATGCACTGATGTTGGTTATAACCGACGCATTTGACAGGCATGACATAGTCTGGATAGCTCGGATTTTCAAAAAAGAAACCTCAATAAAATCTAATGCTGGCGATTACTCTTCCTAAAACCGTCATTTCTTTTATTATTATTGGCTCCAATTCACTGTTCTCGGGCTGGAGTCTGAAATGTCCGTTTTCCTTATAAAATGTCTTTACGGTAGCCTCATCTTCAATCAAAGCAACAACAATATCTCCGTTTTCGGCGTAATCGCATCGGTTGACCACAACGTAATCTCCGTCCATAATCCCCGCCTCTATCATACTGACTCCCGAAACTTTAAGAGCAAAAAGATTGTTTCTGTCGTATTTTTTATTTTCCATCGAAAAATCAATATACCCGTCAAAATTTTGGCTGGCAAGTATAGGCATTCCTGCAGTTACCTTTCCAAGAACAGGCACTTTGTTCATTCCTATCGGCATTTTTTTCGTCAAAGATATAGCACGGCTTTTTCCGTCAATTTTTGTAATAAGCCCAAACTCCTCCAACCGGTTTATATACATATGAACCGTAGACGTACTTTTAAATCCCAATGCGTTTTCAATGTCTCTTACACTGGGAGCATATCCATTTTTAGATATAGCTTCACATATATAGTCATATACACTTTGCTCTCGCGGTTTAAGCTTTCTCATAAATTTACCCCTTCTGTATACTGGTTACCAATATTGTACCACATTTTTTGCATTTTGTAAACATTTGTTCTTATTTTTTTGCATTTATTTGTTAACAAAC
>JAFTLM010000390.1 GCA_017455945.1 Clostridia bacterium
CCTGCTCAGATTGAAAGCAGCAAGCTTGATGCCTTCTTCAACAAGCTGTCCAGGGTAAAAGGACGTGCTATTGCAAGTGTAGCTGCTTTTGCAATCTGTTGTACGGTTACAATAAGCGGATTTGTTTCGCAAAGCGGTAGCGGCGAGACAAACGAAGCAATGCCAATAGAAAGACTCAAAACTGTAGAACAGGTCGAGGAAAACGACGAAGGATATACCAGTTTGCTTAGCGTATTGGAATAAATTCTGTAAAAAAGAATAGAATAGTATCGACAAAGCCAATTTGGTAAAGAACTTAAAGAACGGCAATGAAGCGAAGCTCGTGAGTTTCTCGTAAGAGAAGCGAGGGCAGCGGATTTTTGAGCAACGGCCCATATGCTCATTAGTCCGTTCGCTGCCGTTCATTTTTTTACCGAATTTGCACGTCACCAAAACACAAGGGGGACTACGCAAATGGTAAACAACGTTGATACGGGATTTATGAGAAGAACGATAGCGGTGACTGTGGCTATGATTTTGGCTTTTGCGGCACTGTGTGGAAAAGTGTTTTCTCTTCAGACTTACGAACACGAAAAATACCGAAATAAAGTGGTAGAACAGCTTACTACCGGCTCTCCGCTGATATTGGAGCGCGGAGAAATATACGATAGTAGCGGCAGATTGCTGGCAACCAATAAGACCACGTACAGAGTGTACGTTTCGCCGTCTGCAATATCGGCGGCACAAAGAGCACTTGATAAAAAAGCAACGGCATCGATATCCGAAAAAATATCCAAAGGGCTGTCGGATATTCTGGGGATGGATTACGATACTGTCTTTAAGAAAACGCAAAAAAGCGGAAGACTTGACGAAACGGTACGCAAAGATATCGACGAGGAAACTGCGTCAAAAATAAGAGAGTTTATAATATCGCAAAAACTCGAGCAATTAGTTTTTTTAGAGGCGTCAAGCAAACGCTTTTATCCCTATGGGGATCTGGCGTCTCATATTATAGGTTTTACCAGCACAGACGGAGTAGGGTTGTACGGACTTGAATATCATTACAACGAAAAGATAGGCGGTGGCGGCGGTTATTATATTACCGCGCGCGACTCGCGCGGCAACGAGTTGCCAAATCAGTATAATACATACGTGGAAAGCGGACACGGCTATAGCCTGGAGCTTACTGTTGACGCATATATCCAGGCGGCACTTGAGGAGCAGGTCGAAAATGCCGTAGTTAATTCGGGTGCCCTCAACAGAGCTTGCGGAATAGTGATGGACGTAAACAGCGGAGCCATACTCGCTATGTCGGTTTATCCCGAATTTGACCTCAATGATCCGTGGCGGCTGACCGATTATTATAAAAATAAGCTTGATTCATCGCAATTACTCCCGGGAAGTAAAGAATATTCCGAGCTTTCCGGAAAATATTTGCTTGAAAGCTGGTCGAATAAGGCGTTGACCGAAACCTATATACCGGGTTCTACGTTTAAAATAATAACTTCGTCTATGGCACTTGAGGAAAATCTCGCTGTTTTGCAAAGCCGCATATTTTGCGGCGGCGTTAAGACTGTGCTTGGAAAAGGCATACATTGCCACCAACGTAAAGGACACGGAAGCTTAACCTTTGCCGAAGGAGTTCAACATTCCTGCAACGTATGGTTTATGACTATAGGCGAACGCCTCGGAAGTCAAAAATTTTCCGAATATTTCAAGCTTTTCGGATACAGAGAAAAAAGCGGAGTAGACCTTCCGGGCGAGGGAATGGGCGTGATAAGCTCAAAAATGTCCGAGCTTGACTTGGCAATATATGCATTCGGTCAGAATTTTACAGTTACAGCAATCCAACATATAGCGGCAATATCAGCGGTTGCCAACGGCGGCGAGTTGATTATCCCCTACGTCGTGCAATCTATGAAGGACAGCGAAGGAAATACTGTGTATGAGCACGAAACGCTTGTTAAACGCAGAGTAATGAGCGAGGAAAACGCCAAAAAGATAGCACAGATACTCGCTGACGGTGTGGCAGGCGTGGGCGGTGCGAAGAACGCATACGTTGCAGGTTACAGAATAGCCGCAAAGACCGGAACATCCGAAAAGAAAGGTGAAACCACAACGGGTGAGGAAATGTATATTTGCTCCTGCGTGGCTTTTGCTCCTGCCGATGCTCCCGAAATCGCAATGATAATTATGGTTGACGAGCCAACCAAGGGACTTCTTTACGGAAGCACCGTGGCGGCACCCTATATAGGTAAAACTATGGAAACGGTTTTGCCCTATCTTGGTGTGGAACCGATTTATACCGAAGAAGAAAAAAATTTGATAGAAAAACAAATTCCCGACTATACGGGACTTCCTGTACAAAGTGCTTGTGCATATGCTGAAAGCAGAGGGCTTGAAGTTGAGATAGTCGGCGGCGGAGCGTACGTAAGCTCGCAAAGCCCCAAGTCGGGGAACGTCTATACCTATAACGGAAGGCTTGTGTTGTACACAGACGGCGAAAGCGACAGACTTTCGCAGGTTCCGCAGGTGGTGGGAGAAAGCTATTCCGAGGCGTGCCGAGTGTTGGGCACGTCAGGATTTAACGTGTGCTTCAAGGGTGCTTGTGAAAGCGACAGCACCAAGGTGGTTATACAGACTCCCGCGGCGGGTAGCGTGGTTCCCGTTGGTAGCGTTGTCACCGTTCAAATGAGAAGTGACGAAGCCGATTGAAATATGCCCTCAGATTTTTGAGGTGTCATTATGAATTTGATTGAACTGTGCAAAGCCGCAAATATAGAATGCGGTTGTAAAAGCGTTGAAATAAAAGGGATAAAAAGCAATTCCGAAAAAGTGGAAAAGGGAGATTTGTTCGTCTGTGTCAGCGGACTTAAAAACGACGGACATCTTTTTGTAAAGGAAGCTCAAAAAAGAGGTGCGGCAGCCATATTGGCTGAAAAGCAGGTGGATTCCGATTTGCCTACCGTGTATGTCGCGAACACAAGAAAAGTACTTCCGCTTATTTGCGACGCTGTGTGCGGATATCCGTCCAAAAAACTTAAACTTGTGGCTGTTACGGGTACAAACGGAAAGACGTCGATTACTTATTTGTTGAAATCAATATTCGAGTCGGCTATGATAAAAAGCGGACTTATAGGAACGGTAAGCTGTTTTTCGGGGGACAAAGTTGTTTCAAAAAAACGAGCTGACTCGTTGTCCAATATGACTACCCCCGATCCCGAAGAGCTCTTCGAAATGCTTGCAACTATGGCAGACGACGGGGTGGAGTATGTTTTTATGGAAACAAGCTCTCACGCACTCGCTTTAGAAAAATTGAACGGGCTTGAGTTTGAGGCGGCGATTTTTACGAATCTTACGCCTGAACACCTTGATTTTCACAAAAGTATGGAGGAATATTTTGCCGCAAAGAAAAAACTTTTTGAAAAATCAAAAAAGAATATAATAAACGTGGATGATCCGTATGGTAAAAAGCTGTTTGATTTGTACGGAAAAAATTCTGTGGGGTGCAGTCTGAGCAAAAAATGCTGTGATTATTTTGCCGACGATATAATCGATAACGGAATTTCGGGAAGCTCTTATCGGCTGGTTTCACACGGCAAACAGTTTTCGGTGAAAAGTGCACTTGTGGGAAAATTTAATATTATGAATACTCTTCAAGCAGCGGCGTGTGCCTCAGAGCTTGGAATTTCTCCCGGCGAGATAAAACGAGCCATAGCTTCGATGAACGGAGTAAAAGGACGGCTTGAAAGGGTGAGGACAGGGGAAATAACCGATTATTCGGTTTTTGTGGATTACGC
>JAFTLM010000040.1 GCA_017455945.1 Clostridia bacterium
AGGATTTTCCTTTAGGTACAGCTCATATATGATTCTGTATTCCTTTGGGTCAAGCGAATCCAAAGCTTTATCCAGAGTTTTTAAATCCATTGAACGTAAAACCTCCTGTACAACGTCAACTGTCGTATCAGCAATAAGCTCTGCATATGTAAGGCTTTCCTCTTCCCCGGGATCAGAGACACCGTCATAAGCCACAATTCCAAAGCCGTATTCTTTAGCTGTATCTGCCATGTATTGTTCGTGGCGCTCATCAACTCGGAATTTCTTTATTTGGCTTCGTGGAATCTCTACATTAACTTCGATATTGTCACCGTACGGCAGTTTTATAAATCTCTTTTTCTTTCCCTTGGCACTCGAAAGGAAAGCATATGCCTCGCTTCCGCTAATTTTTCGAAAACGTCTTTTACCGTCTTCGGAATAGATTTCTCCGTCTTTATCTTCGATGTAATAATATTTCTTCATTATTGATCTCCTTTGATTTTGAATTTTGGTTAGATTTCAAAATCCGGAGATCAAGGATATCGGGCTAAATGCTCTTGGTAAAGTTGATAAAACCTCATCCAGAACCACCTCAACCCCATTATGTGAGATGGCATTGTTGCATAACTTTTTTTCACGAACTATAACCCTCCTTCAAGTAAACTTGCCGAAGTTTTTCGTGTATCCCCTTGCCAGAGAAAACAAAAAAGCCACCGGCAAGATAGCTGTTACATTTGAATAAATCAAATGAATTCTATCTTGTCGGTGGCTTCACAACTTAGCTTTCGCAGTTCTGGCATTGCCAACCAAACTATATTACGTTGACCTAAGACTCCGCTTTAACTTAGCACTGTTTCAGCCAGACGTGTCTTGTCGTTACGCTATTATTAAATTGGTCTGAGTCTTCCCATTCCTTTCGGAATGGTTAATTCTATCAAATCATGTCTTCTGTTTTTATAGCTCCTAACCATCTGCAAGGCGCAACGTCGACACACATATCTGACCTTACCGTCATCTTTTTGATATCCGTCGTTTAGTTCACCACAGTTGGGACCAGTACATTGGTATGCTCGTCCATAGTCCAATATTGTTTTGCATTGACATATTTGTTTCTCCTTATCCCTTATAATAACTCAATGAAGCTTAGATAAACCCCCCCAATGTTTATTTCCGCAATATTTTGAAATCAAAAATATCTGAAAATAATATTTTACAGTTATCAATGGTAATCGTTTTATATGTGTAGTCAATATCCCTTACAACACCATTGATTCTTTGGTAAGCATTATTTTCATAATATAGAGTCTCAACATTTTCGCCCTTTTTCACTTGACTAAGCCGTACTGAAAGCTGTATAGACTTTTCCTCAGACGGCAACCTTCTCGGAGTTTCCAATCTCTCTTGTTCGTGTAAAAGAGTCTCGTAGCCTTTCAATGCTGCAAACGGCATAAACTGCCTTGCACGCTCTGTTCTGCTATATCTCTCCACCGTTGTGACCTCCTACTAATTTATTTCTTGTTCTCGCTGTGCACTTGTCCGTGTAGCTAATTCCTTTCAAAATCGCGTTTTTGCCGTATCTACGTTTTATATCCAATACGGTCTTTTGCAACTGCCTTTCCTTTTCTTCGGCAGTTAAGTCAGTAAACAAATCAAACGTAGCATAGCTCTCATCAAGCAAATCATTAAGCGAAATACCAATCTGACGTATTGGGTAGTTCGACCTAACTATTTTCTTATAGCTTTCTGTAAAGCATTCCCGAAGTTTCTTATATGAGTTAGTTATCTCACGAAGTTTAACGCTCGTACCAGAAGGTGCAATCGCATCCTTTGAGTATCTGATAAATAGTGAAATAGAAGAACAGACGAGATGTTGTTCAAACATTTCAAGCACCAATGCATCTACCATTTCTTGCATAACGTTCATAGCGTCGTCGCTATTATAGTCCTCAAACAATATCTGACTGTTTGACAAAGATTTACTTTTGGAACGGTATGCGTGGATATCTGCAATAGTGCAAGGCTCCCGCCCCCATGCATGGTCTATTAGAAATTCGGCGTTTACACCAAACTCCCTATACATCCATGCCTCATCAAAATGAGCTACACCGTAAAGGTCATAGATTCCTACCTTCGCAAGCCTTTTTGCTATTCCATTACCCACGTTCCAAATATCTGTTATCGGTCGGTGATGCCATATTGAACGCTTGAATTCTTCTTCATCAAGAACCCCGATAAAATCTTTAGCTTTCTTTGCCGTTATATCAAGAGCCACTTTGGCAAGAAACAAATTTGTGCCTATTCCGACTGTGGCTCGGATACCTGTCTCTTTGTATACCTCGTCAATAAGCATATTGGCGAGTTCCTTGTCGTTCTTTTTGTAAATGCGTTTATATTGCGTTATGTCAATAAAACATTCGTCAACAGAGTAGACGTGGATGTCCTCCGCGCTGATAAATTTAAGATAAATTGAGTAAATATTAGCCGAATACTTCATATACAGCTTCATTCTCGGAACAGCTGTTATATATGAAACATTCGGCGAAATTTCAAATAATCTGCATCGATTTTTTATTCCCAAAGCTTTCATTGCGGGCGTGATAGCGAGGCAGATAGCCCCTTTACCGCGTGACGGGTCGGCAACCACGAGATTGACTTTCATCGGGTCCAGTCCTCTCTCTACGCTTTCAACCGATGCGTAAAAGCTTTTTAGGTCAATGCACAGATAACTTTTTGTTTCCATACATCAGATCCTTTTGATTATATGCTCGGCAACACCCTGAACGTTGCACTCCTTTACAATGATGTCATCCATATTCTTATTTGCAGGGTGAAGTCTTATCTGTTTCTTTTCGGGTTCGGGGTAGAAATATTTGAGTGTTGTTTCGCCATCCACCAAAGCGACAACTATATCACCCGCAGAAGCAAAGTTCTGTTTTCTGACCACGACCAAATCTCCCGCCTCAATGCCTTTTTCTATCATAGAGTCTCCGTGAGTTCTCAGAATGAAAAAGTCACCTTCGCCAAAGAGAGATACGGGAAGTGAAACGTATTCCTCAAAATCTTCCTCGGCAAACTCGGGAGCACCGCACGATATGTTTCCGACAATCGGAACACGGACTCTCCTGTTATCCTGTTTTTTGATTCTTTCGGTCTTAATACACTTGCTGCTGTATTCAACCAAGCCTTTTTCATGCATCTCCATAAGATAGCGGTGCACTGTACTCTTACTGATTTCAAGCTCACTCGCTATGTATTGGATTGACGGACTTGAATTGTAGTCGGAGTAGTAATCCTCAACACATTCTATTATCCTATCCATAATTTTTTGATCTTTTTTTCTTATACCTGCCATGCACCCTCCACAAATAGAACAAATCGTTCTTGATGTAAATATATTATATCATATTTTTGTATTTTGTCAAGAGATATTATTAAGTTTGTAAGTATTTTTTTATTTTGCGTATAAAATCATCAAAAAAATCCCGTGTCTCCACGGGATTTTATCAAAATTTTTTTGCTTATTCTTTGCCATAGTATTGGTCTATAACATCTGTCACAGTACCTCTTGAGGTCAACGTAGTACACCTCTCGTTCTTCTAATTATACCATGTAATTCACCGCGCAAAGTCCTGCGACGAAGCCTGCGCAATGGTGTATACCGCCCTCGTCGTCGAGGTACTTGGGCAGGTCGGTTTCGCGGCTTACGGGCGCAAGTCTGAACTGCGGTGATGCGTCAAAGCCGTTCACTATAGTTCCGCAAAGCGAGTTCCAATCTCTTACAAAGCTATCGCCCACGCCCACAATAAGGCTCTTTCCCGCCACGTTAAGCCCTGCAATCCACTGAAGATTTGCATTTGCAATATTGAGGAACTCGGCATCCTGCCAAAGCTCGTAGAACTTTGTTGCAAGCACGGCGGCGTAGCCGTAGATTTTGGCGTGACCGTGATACCAACCGCTGAAATACAGCAAGCCTTCATTTCCATAAACACCGGCAGGCAAGATACCGAATGGGCTGTTTTGGCAGGCGGGCTTAAAGAAATGATATGCGAAATCGTGCAGAACCTCTTTCCATATACCTACGTCACAATGATTGGGAAACAGTTCAGTCATTTCAACTATAGGCATCACCCAATAGGGCTTGTGCGCTCCGTGGTTATAGTTTTTATAGGGCAAGTCCCACGCTCCGCAATGGTAGTTTGCTTTTTCGGTGATTTTGCTGTTTGGGTAGGTATAAAAGTGCCCCCACAAACCGCACTCGGCGTTTTCTCTGCTGACGCGACGCGCCAATATTTCTTCTGTCAACGACACAGCTTTGTCCTTAACTTCGGTTACTCCCGACTTATAAAGCGAGATAACCGCCGACAGATGCGCAAGAAGCTCTCTTGTTCTGAACTCGGTTATGGGATAGGTAAGACTATCCGCACCATGAGTTATTTCAAGCTCATTTCCTTCAAGCTTTTCTATATGAGGCTTGTAGGATTCCACAAACTCATAGCCCTTTTTTGCAATTTCCAAATAGCGGTCATCGCCAAGCACGTGAGCCACACGGGCAAGCACCGCAACGGCGTTTGCGCTGTTTTCAAAATCAACACTGTGGTTGTGGTGTATTTCGTGCATAAATCCGCCGTTTTCTATCTGACACAGCGTGATATAATCCGCTGCGCGGCGAATATGATACAAAAGCCTTGCTTTGTCGCATTCGGGAAAGCACTTATCAGCATAGAGGTCGCAAACAGCCTCAAGCATGATTAAGTGACTGCTAACCTCTTGGAGCTCGCTTCCACAATCGCGCCAGCCACCCTCAGAGTAGCTATTCGCGGCGCGGACATCAAGCTGGTAGAGCGAGCAAGGGTATATTGTCTTGTTCCACAAAAGACGATTTCCGATATGTATAAGAGTTTGTGTTTTGCAGATACTTTCACGGTCTGAGAATACCTCTATTTCGTACTCTCCTGCGCTTTCAATATCTGAAAAATCAGCAACATACCAATGCTCGTTCCACTTTTCGCCCCAAAAAGTTAATTTATCCTCAAGCACCTTTTGCTTGGTAACAGTGTTTGTTACGATAAAGCTTCCGTTTTTTATCTTACCTGTAACAAACGCTTTTTTTCTTGTTCCGATATCGTATCCTATCTGAGAATACAGAATCTTTGTTGACATTATGCACTCCTTTTATTCAGCCTTGAATATAATACCAAGGCCGTAACGTCCGCTTGTGCGCGAGAAGATAGAAAGTCCCTTTTCGTCCTTCATTGTCAATGTAAGAGTAAAGCTTTCTTTGTCCTTGAGCTTAAGGAGAAGATCGGACGGGATGCGGATATCGCAAAGCGTGCCGTAGGTTCCCGCTTCTTCAAGTAAGTCGTCCACGGGCTGGTAGTGGTGTGAGAGCGCACCGCGAGAGTCCGCGGGGTCATCTGAAATATAGATTTCATCAATAACCTTACCGTCGACGCTGACTTCAAGCATTCCGCCCCACTTATTGGCATCGGTCTGAACAAAGGAGTTTCTGTTTGCTCCGGGATCGCAACGGTAGCCAAGCATATACGCAAGGTCGATATGCTCACCGCTTTCCTCTTCACCATAGTCGTGGCTCATAGGATGACGTGTGGATGCCTCGAACACGAGTATGAGGCTGTCGGCATTCTCGAATTCGGGAATGTCCGATGTCTTTATTTCTGCCTCAAAGCTTCCCTTGCCAAGTCCGCTGACCTTTCCCATTGCTGTGGGTATTGTATTCTTGAAGCTTGACGAAAGCTCGGAAGGAGCAACCACAAGCGCGTTCTTTTCACCGTCGACATCAAAGAGGATAGCGTTCTGCATAACTCTTTCATCACCGTCAAAGAGTCCGAAAGTGAGCATTGCCACGCCGTCGTGGGTGGGAACGGTAAAGTCTATCTGTCCTGCAGAGAAAGTTCCGTAGCCCGACCATACAACACCAATTTCGCCGCCGTCGGCAATGAAATCGCCGTCAATAGGGTCTTGGCAGGTAAGCTGCCAATCTATGCGAAGGAGCTTGCCGTGGCGTTCATCTGTAAAGCTTGAACCGAAGAGAGGCACGCTTATTTCGTCGCCTTCTTTAACGGTAGTCATAGGCGCAAAGTCACAGCCGAGGTAGTCTTGGCTATGCAGATCCTTCAATGTCATACCGTATTGGTCGTATCCGAGGTCCTTGTCGCCGTTGTCTATCTTGTAATAGCCGTTGAACTCGTTTACAACGTCGTGGAACTCGGTGAAAACGAAGCCGCAGAGCTTATCGTGAAGTCTGAACTCGTTCATCATATACTTATACTGCCACGAAATGTCGCTTTCGCCCGCGTTACCCTTGATTCCCCATACGTTTCCGCATTCGCTGTTCATACAGGGCACGTCCTCCATTGTATAGCCGTGGGCGTAGTTACGCTGACCGCCAACGAACGCGCCGTCGCAGAATCTGTCTACAACGTCCTTTACGCGCTTATAGCCGTTGGAGTAGAAGTGCCATGTGTTAACGTCGGTCTATGTATGGTCGCCGCGGCAGGGAGAGTTATCCTCAACAAGTCTTGTGGGGTCAATAGCTTTCGCCTTTTCCCAGCACTTGACTACCCATTCGGCGGTTTCCGGCTTGTAATCCTTTCCTTTTGTTCCGTCTTCTTTATCAAAGAAGTGGAGAAGTCCCCATGACTCGTTGAAAACTACCCAATAGAAGATAGAGGGATTATTACGGTCACGCACCATCTGCTCTTCCATTTCGATTTCGAACTGTTCCATTGCCTTGGGGCAAGGCTCGCTCCAATAGCAAGGAATATCCGCCATTATAAGCACACCAAGCTTGTCGGCATAGTAGAGCTTGAGGGGCTCTTCTGCCTTGATGTGTATTCTCGCCATATTGATGCCTATTCTCTTAAGGCGAAGGATCTCCTCACGGCAATCGTCGTCAGAAGGAAGAGTAAAGAAGCCTTGGGGATTAAAGCTTTGGTCAAGCACACCGTTTATGTAATAGGGCTTGCCGTTGAGTGTGATATAGTTTCGGTTATTTGCCCCAAAATGTCCCGTGCCAATCTCGCGGATACCGAAATAGGTAATCACTGTGTCATCTCCGAGAGTGAGAGTTCCGTAATAGAGATTAGGTACTTCGGGAGTCCAGAGCTTGGGCTCGGAAATTTCAAGCTCAACAAGCGCCTTGCCGTCCTTGACTTCGGCAGTTGCGGTTACGCTCTCAAATTCTGCAATGACGGTCATTCCGTCAGCACCAACACAATCAACCTCGTAAGAGACCTTGCCGTCAAGCTTTGTCTTTACAAAGAAGTTATCAATAAACGCCTCGGGTCTGCCCTCAAGCCAGACGGTCTGCCAGATACCGCGAACGTTTCCGTAAGCCTGCTTGCCGAAGGTCTGCGTTTTTTCGCTGAGGTCGGTTGCGTCAACCTCGATGATATTTGCGCCCTCTCTTTTCCAAACGCTTGTAATGTCGAACTCAAAGCGGTTATATCCGCCCTTATGTGCCCCTACTGTTGTACCGTTAACTCTTACCTCACATGTGTAGTCGACCGCGCCGAAAACAAGCCAGATATGCTTATTTTCGGGATTCCACTCCACGCTCTTGCGGTAGTAGCCTGTGCCGTCGACCTCCTCGGTTATGCCCGAAAGGGGCGAGCCCCACGGATAGGGTACTTCTATTGTTTTATCGTATTTCTTTTCATTAAGCGAGAACTCCCACGCTCCGTTCAAGTTAAGCCATTCGCTTCTCTGTTTGTTGGGTTGGGGAAATAATTTTTTCTGTACTGTCATTTTTCTTCCATACTTTCTTTTTATTCTGCTTCAAAGCAGTAAAGGTTGCCGTAGCTCCAATTATAATCGCTTGCATTGTGACGGTCAAACGTCAGGTGGAAATATCTTGTCCTTGTTCCCATTTTAATGGGAACTATCGTTCCCCAGCCTCTGAAACCACCGTCATCGTAGTCAAATTCCATTTCGGTATAGTTTTTCAGATCGGGTAAGTCATAAACCCTGTAATTGGCGCGCAGGTCGAAATCGTTTCCGCAAACGAAATGAAGCTTATCGCCAATATAAACCATAGAGCCACCCGTTTCAGCACCATCGCCAGATCGCGTTACAAACTTATTACAGTTAAATGGATCATCACCTTCAAAAAGGTGATAAGCGTACTTAAGCTTTCCGTCGGGCATATCAGCAAGACGGCAAACCGTAAAGAACCATTTTTCGCTTTTTTCATCATATACGAAATCTGGGTCTTCGTCTCCCCAAAAACCTACGAACGCAGTTCTGTCACCGTCCTTATCGCCCTTTTCCATAAGCTTGACATCAAGCACGTTAACGCCAAAACGCAAGTCTCCGTCAAACTCGGCAGATGCAAGTATATGATCATGGCTGAAGGAGCATACCCACAAATTCCACTTATTTGTAAAGCGGTTGAATTTCAAGGACGTCGCCACGTCACTGCACCACGCGCCGTCACCCGTGTCAAAGAATATGGCACCTGTAAGACAGAATTCACAAGTACCCGGAATCCACGAAACAACAGCTTGATAATACTCTGCGCGCATACGTGCGGAAAGCGTGAAAAACATCTTTCCGTTTTCGACTATAATATCGCCGTTTTCGTATTTTACTGGGCGTATGTCAGCCTGAGAAAGTCCTGCATCCATATAGCTTTCGACCTTTGAGACCGATACTTTTCCTTTACAGATAAGCGTTACCTTTGAAGCTTTGAAATTCTTTTCGAAGTGTATACCATCAAGCTTTTCTGACTTAAATTCGGCGATAAACTCGGGCATTTTCCCATAATTGAGATAGATTTCAAAATTATTTTTTCTCGCGGTAATCAAAAGCGACATACCACTCTCAAAGCTCCGAGCAACGGCAATTTCGGCTCCGTCATGTAGTAACGAGATATTCCCACCGCTGTTTTTGAGAAGGATTTCTACCTTACCAAGAGGGGTTACAAAGCCAAATCCGCAGTTGCCGTCAAGATTGTCAATTGTAGCTTCATAAGTAGCATACGGAAAATACGAGCAACAAAGCCGCTCGGATTTATTTCCCTCTGTGCGGTAATATCCACCTTCCACACTCTCATTACAGTCAATGTTTTCAATAAGCGGATACAAGTCTCCGCGTTTGTCATTAACAAAATCCTTATAAAAGGACATTTCGGCGAGCTTCAGTTTTAGATTTTTATAAAAATTTACAGAAAACAGCCGTTTAAATTTCATTTTATGAAGATTTTCCATTTTTTCTCCTAAAAGATTATACATCCCGTAGGAGGTATATAACCTCCTACAGATTTATTTTATCAAAGAAGTTTTGTTTTGTCAACCGTTTCTATCCTCAAAGAAATATATAAGATTGTATTTTTGGTTGTTAAGCTCACTTATATACTTTGTAAAGTCAGTATACTCATTGCCGTAACCATCAAATATACCCTTGTTTCCTCCGTTGTCGGAAACTTGCTTATCATCCGGACTTATATCCTGCATATAGAACCAGTCAAAGCCCACGCAATTCTTACTCTCAATAAGACCGAGGGCAAAGTTCTGATAGAATTTTCCTCTATCCTCCTGAGTTCTTACGTTCCAACCGGCACCAGAAAGGTTGTTAACTCTGTTGTCAGCTTCCCAAGTGTCCATTCCTCTTACGTACCACTCTGTGATAATTACAGGCTTGCCTGCCCATTTTATCTGGTTCGCAAGAAGGTTAGCGTTGGGTGTCCAGTTGTTGTAATAGTTATAGGTGATAACGTCACACCAATAACCCGCCACTCTGATTATGCTTTCATCATCAAGGCTTCCCGCAAAGAAACGGCATCCCATATACATTTGGTATGGAGCGTATCTTTCAAGCGCACCGCAGACAACCTCGAAATACTTGTCGTATACCATCGCGCGGAACTCTTTGCGAAGCTCGTCGGTAACGTCGGCAAGCGAAACATCGGGCTTACCCGTTTTCATATACATAAAAGTCCAAGCGGTTGCATAGCTATACACAAATCTCGAATCACTTATATCAAGGGAGAGATAATTGTCAAGCATCTGCAAGGGGCGAGGAAGCTCGTTATCACTCATCCATCCGTATACGTAGGAATTAGTGGCATAATCCGACACCACGCTTTTTACCCTGTTTTCGGCAGAAGGTACGAAAGCAGGGTCAAACACAGGCATTACATCGTTAAGAAGCGAAGTATTTCCGCCCGTGGTAACGTCAACCTTTGTCTCGCCTGCGTATGTCTTAAGCACATACATAATTGCGGTTTGAGAAAGCGGCTCATCAAGCTTGGTATGCTCCTCAATAGCAGACCAACCGCCCGCCGAGTTAAAGCCAAGCGACTTCATTTTTTCGGTTATCGCTTCAGCCCACGCTGTAGCGCTTCCATATTTAGCAAGCACATCTGCTTTTCTGTTTGTCTGTGCGGCACTGCCTATTCTTACGTTATTGGCTGCCGTTCTGAAGAAGGGATAGCCCAGCGGGTCTATCGTCCACCATCTTCCATCTATTTTCTTCGTGTAAAAGTAACCCGTTGCCTCTTGCTTCAGCAATTCGTCCATATATCCGCCGTAAGCATCCAGCTTTGCCTTTTCCTCGGTGCTTGCCGTATAGCCTTTAAGCGTACTTATATTTCTTGTAGCTCTGTCGGTATATTTTGTGTTATGCCCGTCTGTTCTGTCGGTTGCCGCCGAACCAACGGTTATGCTGAACTCATCTTGGTCAAACTCCATTTTGTAAGTATCGGAATCGCCGCGAGCCTTTATTTCTTCCCATCTGCGAGTCCAAGTGGAGTACGCTTCCATAGCTACCTCCCACGGATTTTCGCCCGTGTAGGCAAGCTCGGTAGAAAATGCGGTCTTTCCGTCACTTACTATAAGTTTGGGCCCGTTTTCCTCTGTACTCGTCGCAAAATTAAGTGCCTTTGAGGAATCGGGATCTCCTTCAAGATAGAATGCGATCTCGCTGTCCCCGTATTTTAAGCAAATCTTCAAAAAGTCCAGAATATTCAATTTAACTTTGCCTTTTGACGTCACTATAACAGTTCCCTCAAGCTCTTCTTGCTCGGGGCGCGTATTATAGGTAACCGTCTCCTCATCCCAATCGGCGGGATTGCAGCTATATACATGCACTGTCGTCGGGATAGTCGTATCCTCCATCGCCGTACAGGTGAGTTCAAGTGTCGCGGAGGTTACGTCGATACCATTAAGCTCGGAAATGTTGAATTTTAACAATATTCCTCTGTAATATCTATCGGGCTCTTTTCCTTCCGGCATGGATTTAAGCAAAAGTATATCGTCGGAACTGAAATTATCGTTTTGCTTTGTTCCCGCACTAACGTATGTATCTTCGCTTGCCATTATTTTTCTGAAATCATTTTTGTAAATGCCTAAAATAGCGTCAAGTCCGTTCTTTGACATTTCGTATCCTCCTTCAGCACTTATAATTGGCTGTATATCTGTGGTTTTGAATACTTTGTTAAAAACAGTCTCGCCACAGGAGCATTTATAAATATGCTCATAAGCGGTAATGGTAGGCGAAATCTCTTTAACAATCCCGTCATTCCATTTTCCTTCGGTTGCGCGGCTCTTGTCGGGAGTTATTATACTCATGTTCGAAACCGTAAATCTCATAGGACTTGCGCTGTCACCGAACCTCATACATTCAGCTGCAACCGGTACGGGGTCATCACCCTCGCGGGTGGTTTTGTATTCTCCGTTAACATAAATGTCCACCGAGTTTTGTGCCGGATTTACACATAGAGTAAATTTCGCACTCTCGCCAACGTTCATTAAAATAAGCGGAACCGATGTACCTCCATGGCTTCTTATCTCCACTGTCTCTGTCGACCAGCCGCCGTTTCCGTCCTCAACCGGATGCTGACGCAATACAGAGTTGTTTGTGCCGTCATATCGAAGAAGATTTCTTCCGTTACCGTTATTGTATGCTCCGCTGACAGCACTGCTCGAGCTTCCCGCCATAGTAAAGGTCAGGGTAAACTCTATTTGGTAAAGCTCTGTTTGTCCCGCAATTGCTTTGGGAAAATAATATATCGGACGAAGAGTGGTGTCGGGACCTGGAGCTAACTTAAATGACCCATTCTCATAGGTCGTTATTTTGCTTTCCGCCTCACTGTGAACATCAAGCCCCGGAACTGTGTACACTATCTCTCCACATTTACGGCACTTAACTGTAAATTCGGATTCTTTTGGCATGCCGTCTTGCGAAACGTCACCGCTTTCGGATACTGCAGTAGGATTAAAGATCTTGAAATCGGTCAGTTCAAAGTTACCCGAACCGCCAAACAATAGCTTATACTGCTCCGACGCGCCGTAATCTATTTTGAATCCGCTTCCACCGAGAAACTGACCGTCAACATAAACGTAGTATTTTCCCGTTTCAGGATCTGACTCTATAACAAATTCATATGTCACACCGGTCTTAAGAATCGGCTCACCCGAAAGCTCTACCGTTTTTCCTGCGCTGTTCTGCGATGTAAATCTAACGGTGTTGTCGTCCACCTTATAACCTCTAAGATGGATTCGGTGTGTATTTCCTATCTGGAATTTAAGCAAGGTCGAGCCGCCCTCGGCATTTGTAAATCCGCTGAGGTCTGTTGGCGTAACCTTAAAAGTCATCCAGATATTTCCGCCGTCCTTCGGCTTAAGCACCTTGTTGTAAAAGTCTTCACCCTCGATAAGGTCTGTTGACTTGGCATTGAGAGTTATGCTGCCATTGTGTACTACAATTCCACCCTCACCAAGCTTTGCCGATCTTATAATTTTACCGCACTTTTGGCATTTGTAGCTGATACCATCTTCACTTGTTTCAGCAACAAAGTCGGTTGTATAGTCAAAGGTATGACTTTCGCATTCTGTACTCTCAGCCGCACCTACAGGCAACGCTGCAAATGTACCCAAAAGCATTGAAACAACGAGAACAAACGACATTATTCCGCTTATCTTTCTATTGCTCATTAGCCTGCTCCTTTCATATTATTTCACTCTAAAAATAAATTTATATTTCTTACCGCCATCAAACTTTTCTCCGGTAAGAGTTATTCGCCACAACTTATCGGTTTGCCAATCTTTGGGAATATATCTCATTTCGACAGAAGCACAGCCTATTTGTTCTACTGCGAAAGTGAGTGCCGAATCGAATGTAACGTTTCTTCCTTCAATTTCAAAACTGTTTTCTCTGATATTTTGCGGATATGTGCGAGTTATGAAATTAAAAACCGCACTACCTTCATTTACAAGCGTAAAGCTATCAACTACGGTTATCTCACCATTTTCAAGCGAGGCACGGCGAGTATATTGAGTAAGTTCTGCTTCGGTTGGGTACGCGGCTGTAAGTTCTAATTCAAGCGCTCCGCTTTCATCATCATATTTACAGTTTCTTGCCTCAAACGCTCGTCCGTTTTGCTGACAAACTCCGTTAAATGTAGGCAGATTGTGATAATCGGAGCGCATTGATGGAATTTCATATCGCGTTCTGCTAAACGTCTTGCTTGTATACTCACCAACACCAAGGTCGATAAACAGGGGCTTCCCGTCGGCATAAACAATAAAATTACCAACATCATTGTGATTATGCCCGGTTTCGTCGTTGTGTCCTCCCTTTACAGCAAGATAAAAACCATTATTTGAAGCCTCAAATTCTCTGGTAATAGCTACTTGCGTACCGTCAAACCATACCTTTCGGGGCGATTTAAACTCTGCTGTTTCAGCCGTCTCAAAGCCATAAACTCTGAGTCCTCTGTATGGGAAGTGCCACTCGCGTGAATATTTTGGCTCATTACCGTCTATTTTACTTTTTATAAAGCTTTCCATAAGATGAGAGCCACAAAGCGAAGCAAAATCAAGCATCCAATAGCTTACCGAGTTCACTTTCGGGTGAGCATCCGCAAAGTTCACGTAATAATCGCCGTTTATATTAACCTTTGCGATATATTCCGCCATATTTACCACAAGCGGATCTCGGAATACGTTTATATATCCGTCTGACATATCATAAAGTACGATACAGGCATTATAAAGTGCTCCTGCCGCCCCCGACCAATATCCGGGGCCCTCCTCGCAACAACCGTCTGACTGATAGCTCGCTGTAAATCCGTCCAAGCACTCCATAGAAAACTTAACAATCTTTTCACGTTTGTTCATATCAGAAACGGTGAGTGCACATACGGTAAGAACGTTAGATATTATCCAAGGACACCAATTATTTGCTTTCCGCCCTCTGCCCGTCCAGGTCCAAACGTCAAGATATTCGGAACAAAAAGGGGTTATTACACGCCTGTTAAGCTCATAAAGAATACGCTCGCGTATAAGCGGCGTTACTCCGTCGAGAATATCTCCGCAAAGATAATAAACACAGGCAAGGCACGCGCCCGTTGCTCCCGAGAAAAGGTCAATATAATCGACCGTCTCGGCAAACTCATAAGACAGACAACCGTTTACCCCTGCCCTCACCCTGTTGTGAGCGGGAACCACCCAAGTAGTTTCCTCGAGTATAAGCCAAATAAGGTCACATAGCTTATCCGTATACCTTCCGTTTCTTTCGATATACTCAGCGTAAGCAAAGGTAAGCATATCGTTACGGCGTTCAAATTGCTTTGCTTCAAACACCGAGCGATTACCGCTACGCTTGTATATCATATAATCGGTGGCGTAGATAGCGGGATATTCTTTATTCAGTAGTCCATCCGCCCTCTCCAATATCTGTTTTTTGATATTATCGGAGAACACCGCCCCACTCTCTCGGTCGCAAAACAGTTGGAATTTTTCAAGCGGTAGTATTCTACCTTTAAGCGAAAAGCCGTGCTCCTCAAAAACCTTTCTTCCCATTTTTCCACCCTCAAAAAATCTTTATACTTCCCAAGGGAGGTGTATTTCAACCTCCCTCGGGGGCTATTTGTCACTCTGCTTCCTTGAAAACGGGACAGTATGTGTCGGAAAGATATTTCATAAACTCGTTTTCATTTATGAAATTATATCTTCCAAGCTGTGACGTACGGTTAAACTCTATGTGGAATGCACCGCAGGTCTCGCAAGTGTATTTTGTCCACATATGTCTTCTGTCGTATTCTGTTTTGTAGCTGTGTGTGGGAGCAACTGTTTTTTGGCAACGCTCGCATTCAACGCTATATACGCCTTCGGCGCAAACGGGAGCAATGTGGTCACATTCATCGGACATTCTTACAAGCTTGAAATTATCATAGCTAAACTGACCGTAACCTGACACTTTTATTCTGACATAAGCCTGTGTTGCATTGTAGAATGTTCCACTGCTTTCTCTAAGGTGTTTGTACTCATCGTTAACGTATACGGCGATTCTTCTGACATTGGGGTCTATCACATAGGTTATATTGACACTATCATCAACTTCGAGAGTAGCCAATACAGGATTTCCGCTGTCGATACCCGATTTGCTTCGCAGGTCTATTACGCCGTCCGCATATCCGTCGCCGTTTCTGTCGGTATATTGGCTTTTTTCCTCATATTTGTGGGGATACGCATAGAGAAGTTCGATATTCTTTCGTGAATTGGGATCATACAGGAAAACAAATGCTGTTCCGTCATCGCCGTTTTTGGCAATTTCACTTACGTTTACGTTATGTACCGTAAAGTCGTATGAAAGAACGTAAGTTCCCGTACCACTGTTTATTTTATTATATACGTCATATTTTGCGTCGTAATAAAGCTTTGAGAAATTGCTATTTTGGTTGCCTTCAACAACATTTTTCATAACAGAAAGCTCTATTGGCTTTCCGCAAACACAGGTGAAAGACTGCGTAATAATGCCGTTATCAACCGAAATGGGCTGTTTCTTACTTGTGTCCGGGAAATGAGTGTGAGGATAAGTTACTTCTTCGACCTTCACCTCAACTTCCTTGTTCTCATCAATGGTAGGATCGAATATCTTAAAGTTTGAAAGCTCCCAATTTCCCGAGCCGCCAAAACAAAGTTTGTACTTATCGTTTTCACCGTAAGCTATCCGGAAGGAACTTCCGCCAAGATAACGTCCGTTCAAATAGATATGATATTCATTTGTTGATGTGTTGTACTCTATAACAAAGCTATACATATTGCCCGAAACGAGAATCGGACTTCCGCTAAGCTCTATGTTATTTCCCGCACTGTTCTGACACGTTATCTTGATTGTATTGTCATCAACTTTAAAGGCTCTCAACATTATGCGGTGAATAGCATCATTACCTTCTCCTATCTGGAACTTAAGCAACGTTACACCGTTATCGGATGTAGAATGTTCGGAAAGCGCGATGGGCTTGGCATTAAATGTCATCCATATGCTTTCTCCGTTAGTATTCTTAAGGATATCCTCATAAAAGTTTTCGTTTTCTATAAGATCCATAAACTGTGCGTCAAGCGGAATTGTGTCGGTATGCTCTATAATGCCACCTTCTCCAACAGATATCGTTCTCATAACAGCATTACAGTATTTACATACATAATCTACACCGCTGTCGGTTGCCGCAGCCATAACACCCGCACGGTATCCGAGTTCATGGTCTCCGCATCCGGCAACCGTAACCTTGCCTGTTGCTCCGTCGGCAAGCGATACAACCTTTATAAACTTAAAATCAAGCGTTGCGCCTCCGCCGAGAAGGATGTTGAAGTTTTCTATCTCAGCAAAATCGACACTACTTACCTGTCCTGCAACAAATCCATTGATGTATACAACTGCTGTATCCTCTGCGGGAATAACATTCATAGAAATAAGGTCGTAATCTCCCGGGGTAACTGTATGCGATACGGGAATATCGGTAGCTGTGCCGCCAACCGTATATTTTCCGTCAGATATACCCACAAGCTCTGTACCGTTATAGGAGTAAACAGTCGCTGCCGAGCCATCACCGTATACCTTTGCGCTGACCCAATACGATTTGTTCACTATTCTGCTGTTGGCCGCCTCAGAAATTCTTGTAGCACTGACTATCGACTCCATATGCTCGATCTCGTTGGCATATATTTCATCAATACCTTCTGCTACTTCTTTGCCGCAATTACAGATATATATATGCTTAAGAGTTTCGTTGCTGTATTCAAGAGAAGGTGTAACGCCAAGCGCCTCGCTGTATTTTGCCGTATGAGTATGCTTGAGCTCGTCACCTGTTACAAAGCTGAAGTCGGATATTGTGAACGTACCCCAGTTTCCGTCAAGGAATCTGATGTTCATTCCGTTTGCATAAGTTGCATTATATCTTGTGGTGATGTAAATTCCGTTAAGATATATTTCTACACTTCTTTGAACAGGGTCAACGAAAAGTGCAAATTCATAAGACTTACCTTCGTATATCCTTACTATCTCGCTTGCGTTAGAATAAGCATTTTCTCTAATGCTCAGACAATCACTTCTGTACTGTCTTGTTTTATAGTCGTAAACACCGAAAAGCCTCAAGGGGCTGTTATTGTTGGTGTTAAAGTTTAGAAGTATTCGTCCTTTGCCGTTATTGTTGTCATCGGCACTTACAATGTCAATGTTCAGCTCTTTTACATTAAGTTTAAATTTGAGCCAATACTTTTCTCCCTTTGAGCCGATGATATCGGGAGAGGAAACCAGGTCGGTGGTGTTGCTTATTGTAAGCTCGCCGTTTTCGTCAAAGACGAACTTGCTGTTAAGAGACGTATCGTAAAGACTTTCGTCATATACCTTGTGAACTCTCTCACCGCACTTATTGCAAATATAAACCATCTGAATCTTTTCACCGAATACAGCCGTCTTCGTTACAGAATATTCTTCATAAACATGAGCACAAGGAACTACACTTTCATCCTCGGCATATTCAAATGTGATAAATTCACCCTCGTCACAAGTAACAAACGACCTGATGTTGTAGAACTTGATATTTTCAAGCTCTGCCGCACCGAATTCCTCATAGCTTACAGAGGTATGCTCGTATTTGTGCTTAATTTCTGCAACCGCAAAACTGCTAACGTACTTGCCGTCTATGTACACGTTGATGTTTCCGTCATCGGTTTCGGGGTTGTTGTCTGTATCGGCAAATACATATTCAAGAGCAAAATTCTTTGTGGTCTTACCGCTTTCAAAGCAGTATTGGGTGTCCAATGCTTTTCCGTTACCAAGCATGAGCTTGCCCCTTTGGTCAATAAGAACAAGAGAATTGCCCTTGCTTCCGATAAGATTTCTAAAGCCGTAGAAATTACCTATGTCAAACCATCCGCTCCGCTGATTTACATCAACAACTATCCAATGTCCGTGATAAGCTGCATCAAGCTCAGAACCGAAGTCTGCCTCGTTAAGAGGAAGCTCAATATTGCCGTGGGCATCGTAGATTGGCATTGTCGCGCCAACGTAGTTATTGTATGCGGGTCTTTCGGTTATTGTATGACCGCATACGAGACATCTGTTTTTAACACTGAACGTGTGAAGGTCAAGATAATTGATTACCGCTTTGCTTGCGTCAAAGGTGTGGAATTGGCACGAGAACGCACCGATAGCTCTTACTCCTCCGTTACCTATCTCGCAAAGCTTGATATTTGTAACCTCAAGCGAACCGGTACTTCCTGTACCTACCTTTATGCTCTCGGTACCGTCAAGTGTTTGTTCAAGTGTTCCGCAGTATTTGCCGTCAAGGTATACGTGAATGAGTGCGGTTTCGCCCTTCTGAACGCTGAATGTGACGTTAAACGCACCTGCCTTCTTCACAGAACCTATTGCCGTAGCTGTTTCGTTTGCAAGTCGAAGTGTTCCGTCTGCATCTATAAGTACGATGCCGTTTGTGCCAAGACTTACTATCGGCTGTCTGTTCTTGTTAGAGAACTCCTTCACCTTAAAGTCCGCAGAGAACCAATAGGTATCTGTGTCGGCGGTATACGTACCAACCTTATTTATTATCACGGCACCGCCTACCGGTGTTCCGATAACTGCGGGAATAGCCTCTATTTCATCGGTTGTTTCGTTATCATAAAGGTCTTTGGTTATTCCGTCAACTGTGGGTTTGTCGCATACAGTACATAAGTACTCAACGTTAATCGTGGTCTTTTCCGCGTTGAAGATAAGCTCAGCCGTGTATGGGTCAAAGCGGTGAGCGTGAGAATCTGTTACAACAGAATACTTCTCATTTGCATCAGCCGAAAGCGTGACAAGTGCAATGGCTTCAAAGTGAAATTTGCCCATTCCCTCAGAGCCTACCGAGATGTCGCCAAGACCGTCAAGTTCGCCCTCTCCGAGATACTCACCGTCAAAGTATACAGAGTATCCATCAGCCGAAAGCACGACCGCAAAGCCGAGATATTCACCGACTGTCAATGTCGTTTCGCTTGCTGTTCCGTTCACGTAAAGCAAACCTGTGTTATCCACCGAAAGGACAGCGTTTATTCCTACCGAAACAAGTGCTTTTGTTCCCTCGGCGGGAAGTGCCTTTGCCATAAGGAGACCTGCAAATACAGCCTCACCTTCAAATTCGGGTGCGGCTACGGCAACAAATGAATCTGTCAAACCGTACTTGGGAGCTATTCCGTCAGCTACAACACTCTCAATACCCTTGCTTGCTCTTTCTCCGCAATAGCAATCGTATTCGTAGGAAAGTGTGTAGTCATCATTGATGACAAGCGAAGTCGCTGCCTTTTCCGCATATGTAAGCCATTTGTCTGAATGGATATGCGGGTCATTGGACTGAAGAATGAATATATCCGAAAGAGTTGCCTTATAATTTGAGTTACCAACGTACAAGAAATCGATCTCGGATCTTACTGCGTCGGTATCTCCCTCTCGTCTCATCATAAACTCACCGTTTATATAGATGTCGGCAGTCTTATCCGACGGATTAACAATAATTGAAACATCTACCGTTTCGCCCACCTTAATCCGCATAAACTTCTCGGACGACTTGTTTATCGACACAAGAGAGCCGATATCAACGATATCCTTAAGATAACCGTCCTCGCCGTCAGATATCGGGTAAAGTCGAAGTATCGAGTTATTAGAGCCTCTGTATTGTAAGATGTTTCTTCCGTTATTGTTATTAAAAAGCTTTGAAGCGTCGGCTACCTCATCAAGGGTAAATTTAAAGCTGACTTGATAAGCATCCTTGTCTGCGCCTATAAGGGCTGTGGGGATATAATATCTCATATCATCCCTCGAAAGCGAAAGCTTACCGTTTGTGTACGTAAGCTTGCTTGCCGCCTCGTCGTGATGGTCGGTCGCAGAGATTCCGTATACTATCTCTCCGCAATTCTCACACTTATCGGTATAGGTAACCTTTCCGCTTTCGTCACGAACTGCATTATTAACAAGTCCGTCATAGACAGTATGGTGACAAGGTCTGAGTGCCTTGTTTACAGTGTCGTTGTATTCCGCGTCGGTTGCCGTATCACCAACCTCGACCACCTTGGTATAATTAAATCTTACATCGGTGGTATCAAGAGAGCCGAGTGTTACGTTGTCTGCAAGCGTTACGTTCTCATATTTCTTTTCAATCTTTCCGTCTACAAACACTTCAACGTCAGCCGCCTCGGCGTCCTCGTGATAAATTACCCTGAGCGCTATCTGATAGGTCTCGGGAGCGTTTAGTGTTGCTCTGTCAACAGCTATTTTAAGATCACCGAACACAATATCCGCATCGGTAGCTTTAACCGCCTCAAGAGCCCCGGCTGTTCTGATATTGTAATCTGTAGCTATCCAGAATTTTCCTGTTGTGGGGATATTCTCAATCTCACCCTTGCCATAGTATACTGCGTCTGTCTTTACAGCTACTTTGGATAAGTAATCGCCGATAATTATCTCTCCACAA
>JAFTLM010000391.1 GCA_017455945.1 Clostridia bacterium
AGAGTTATTATCATTTTGCACAGATTTATTTTTATCAGCTGTTCCGCTCCGAACAGCTGCTCTTTTTTTCGGTGCAGTTTCGGCGTTACTAAGTCGGAGAGCGGGGAATCAAAGGCATTTCCCGCTTCTTTTATGATTTCGGACAACAGCGACCTTTCTTCGCTTCCCAACTGAAAAATGCGTTCCGATGTTTTTTTCATAGCCTCTGATTGACATCGAAAACTCACTATTATAGCGGATGCGGCTTTTATTCCGTCCGCTCTTAGGGAGTGCCATTCGCCCGGACTGTGGAATATAAGCTCGCCTTTTTTTAAATGTTGCTCGGCTTTCTTTGTGGTTGCCGTAAGCTCTCCGCTGTCTACGTATACCAGTTCCCAAAAGTCGTGGGTTTCACCGCCGAATTTGTAATCCTTTGAAAACTCGAAGTAGTGTATGGTCACTATTTCGGATATGGCTATGTCGTCTTTCAAACGCGTTCCGATATATACATCGTGTGTCATTTTTTCACCGCCTTTTTTATATTATATCATATTTGTCTGATTTTGTAAAGAATTTAGCCGATTTTGCAAATAAAAAAATATTTTCGTGTGTTACAATTAAGTGAAGAAATTTTTTGGAGGTAATTATGGCATACCAACTTTCTGAAATCGTAAGACAGTTTACAATAGACGTAAACGTGGAGGCTTACGGAAACGGACATATCAATGACACTTATATCGCTAACAGCGAGCCAAAGTACATACTTCAGCGTATAAACAGCGCTATATTTAAAAAGCCCGAGGAAGTAATGGCTAATATCGTTGCGGTTACCGAGTTTTTGCGCAAGAAGATAATAGCCGCAGGCGGCGACCCCGAGAGAGAAACTCTTAACGTTATAAAAACGGTGGACGGAAAAAGCTTTTATAAGACCGACGACGGAAATTACTTCAGAATGTACAAATACGTTGAAAGAGCGGTAGGTTATGAGATGGTGGAAAGCCCCGAGCAGTTCTATCAGGCGGCAAGATCCTTCGGAAAATTCCAGAATATGCTTGCCGACTATCCCGCCGAAACGCTTTTTGACACTATTCCCAGATTCCACGATACCGAAAAACGCTTTGCCGATTTTGAGGAAGCAGTCGCAAATGACCTTGCGGGCAGAAAAGTGCTTGTGAAGGACGAGATAGACTTCGTGCTTTCACGCAAAGCCGATGCTTCGGTGGTGCTTAACGGTATCAGAAATGGAGAAATACCGCTTCGCGTTACACACAACGATACCAAGCTTAATAACGTGCTCCTTGACTCAAAGACCGGAGAGGGCGTTTGCGTTATAGACCTTGATACCGTAATGCCCGGCTCACTGCTTTACGACTACGGTGACGCACTTCGTTTCGGCGCTTCTTCGGGAGCAGAGGACGAAATATATCTTGAGAAGATATATTTTGATCTTGAGCTTTTCGAGGCGTTTACTAAGGGATTTATTGAGGAAGTGGGAGGTTCGCTTACACCTGCCGAAATTGAGCTTCTTCCGTTCTCCGCAAAGCTTCTTACATATGAGTGCGGAATGAGATTCCTCGGCGACTATCTTAACGGTGATACATATTTCAAGATTCACCGTGAGCATCATAATCTTGACAGAGCAAGAACACAGTTCAAGCTTGTTGCCGATATTGAAAACAAGCTTGATGAAATGAAGAAAATAGTAAAGAAATATATTTGAGGAGACCGAAATGAGAGTAATTGTTTGTAACGACTACGAAGAAATGTCTTTGCGTGCAGCAAAGCTGGTGGCAAGCCAGATAATACTTAAGCCAAACTGTGTTTTGGGATTGGCTAAAGGCTCTACGCCTATAGGACTTTACGATAATCTGGTAAAAATGTATGAGGAGGGCGAGATAGATTTTTCGGATGTGACCTCGTTTAATCTTGACGAGTATTATCCGCTTTCTCCCGATAACGACCAGAGCTATCGCTATTTTATGAACAAGCATCTGTTTGACAGAGTCAACATAGATATCAAGCGTACACACGTCCCCAACGGCTTGGCAGAGGATACCGATGCCGAGTGTTTGAGATACGAGGGAATGATAAACGCTGTGGGCGGTGTAGACCTACAGATACTCGGAATAGGACAGAACGGTCACATAGGATTTAACGAGCCCGATGCCAACCTTAATACGATAACTCACCTAACCGACCTTACCAAAAGTACAATAGATGCAAACTCACGCTTCTTTGAAAAGCGAGAGGACGTTCCCACAAAGGCTATTACTATGGGTATGGCAAGTATTCTGAAGTCAAAAAAGATAGTTTTGCTTGCCAGCGGAAGAAGTAAGGCGGCTGTGGTTGCGGAGCTTCTTAAGGAATCTATCAATACCAACGTGCCTGCAACGCTTCTCAACGTGCATAACGACGTGGTTCTTATCTGCGATAAAGAAGCTTACGCAGGAATGTCGCTTGGAATAGACATTGGCGGAACCAGCGTGAAGTTTGGCGTGGTGGACGGACTTAACGAGATTGTTTATAAGGACAGTATCCCCACCGAAAAGAATTGTTCGGATGCGGAAATTATCGACAGCATTGCCGATAAGTGTGCCGAAATAGCTACGAAATTTCCCATAAGCTCTGTGGGAGTCGGAACCCCCGGACTTATTAATTACGAAACAAAAACGGTGAGTGCAAGTAACCTCCCGTTTAAGAATACGCCTCTTGTTAAAATGCTTGAGAAGAAGCTCAGGCTTCCCGTGTTTATAAATAACGACGCAAACTGTGCCGCTCTCGGAGAGGCTACGTCAGGCGTGGGAAAAGACGTAAAAAATATGGTTATGGTAACGCTTGGTACAGGCATAGGCGGCGGAATCATAATTGATAAGAAGATATACCTGGGACGCGGAGAAGCAGGTGAAATAGGTCATATGTGCATCGAGGCTGACGGAAAGAAATGTGCTTGCGGAGCCGTTGGCTGTTGGGAGCGTTACGCTTCGGCTACCGCCCTTATTGAGATGACAAAGGAAGCGGCGGAAAAAGAGCCCGACAGCCTTCTTGCAAAAGTCGTTGCCAAAAACGGAGCCGACGGAAAAGCCGTGTTTGAAGCTATCGAAAAGGGCTGCGGCGTCGGAAAAGCGGTGCTTGATAAATATTTGAATTACCTTGCCGTAGGAATTAAGAACATCGTAAACGTGTTCAGCCCCGAGCTTATAGTTATTTCGGGCGGACTTTCGGAGGCGGGCGAGGCTCTTGCAGCACCGCTTAAAGAAAAGCTTGGTTCAAACGTGGATATTCAAATATCCGCACTTGGAAACGATGCGGGTATAATAGGAGCGGCACTCCTTTGCCGCGTGTGAGGTAGCTTATGGTATTTAAAAACGTAGCCCTTTACGGCGAGAACTTTAAATTTTCGATTTCCGATGTTTGCGTTGAAAACGGCGTGTTTTCAAGCGGTGCAAATGGGGAAGTAATAGATTGCGATGGGCTTATGATGATTCCGGGGCTTGTTGACGTCCATACCCATGGAGCTATTGGAATTGAGGCAGCCGACAAAGGGTTTGAAGCAATAAACGCGGTGTCGCTTTTTGAAGCAAAGCACGGAATTACCGCATATCTGCCTACCGTGGCAACGCTAAGCAAAGAGGTTTTGATAGAGGCGGCTGAAAATATCGCTTCCGCTAAAACAAGGGTTGAAGGAGCTAAGATAGGCGGCATACACATGGAGGGACCGTATTTTTCGATGAAGTATAAGGGCGCGCAAGACCCCAAATTTATAAGAAATCCCGACGTTGACGAATTTAACGAGATAAACGAAGCATCG
>JAFTLM010000392.1 GCA_017455945.1 Clostridia bacterium
AATCCCATAATAAACCTCCGTTGAATTTTATATTACTCAAATTATTTTACAAAAAGTCTGCTTCCGACCCTTACCATAGTAGATCCGCACTTAACTGCCTCTTCAAAGCTTCCGCTCATTCCCATAGAAAGTATCGGTTTTTCTGTTCTTCCAAGCTTATTGTGCCATATATCAAGTGCCAGCTCCCGCATCTCCCCGAAATAGCCGAGATACTCGTTTTTATCCGTACACTTGGGTGCCATCGTCATAAAACCGCAAAGCTTGATATTATCGTATTTTTCAAGCGAACGGCAAAGTTCAAGTGCCTCCTCGGGCATAATTCCGTCCTTGTTCTCCTCGCGACCGCTGTTTATTTCAACCAACACGCTCATCACTATACCGTGCTTTTTTGCCTGGCTGTCGATTTCTTTGGCAAGCCTCTCCGAGTCGAGCGAATGTATCAGAGAAACCTTATCAATGATGTACTTTACCTTATTGGTCTGAAGGTGTCCGATAAAGTGGATATTAAGCCCGTCTTTATCAAGGGCATCGTAGCGTGAAAGCAACTGTTGAACACGGTTTTCGCCGATATCGTTTACGCCAAGATGTCTGTGAATATAGTTTATCTCGTCCACCTCTGCACTTTTTACGGCTGCAAGCATAACCACCTCTCGTCCGTCACTCACAGCATCTATAGCAGATCGCACTTCGCATATATTTTTATCAAGATATGAGTAATCCATAAGTCGACTTATACCTCAAATTATAATTATCAGTTTATTATATCACACTTTTCTCAAAATTGAAAGACCTTTTTTGCATTTTTTACACTTTTTTCAAATGTTTTTTCGTCAAACGGCGGATTTATCTCGATTTTATTGACATAATCTTTTGCAAAGAACCAAGTGCACTGTCTTTTGGCATATCTTCTGGTTGCCATTTTGAGATTTTCCACCGCATCCGAAAGCTCGGTTTCTCCGTGAATATACCCGAGAAGCTCCTTATATCCTATCGCTCCCGAAGCGGTTTTTGAGCGTTCAAAGACGCCCTCTTGCTCAAGTGCACGCACCTCATCGACAAGCCCCTCGTTTATCATAATGTCAACTCTTTTGTCTATTCTTTCGTAAAGCACCGAACGGTCGGGATAAAAAAGTCCGACGGCAAGAGGCTGATATTTTCCGTCTATACTGTTGTTTTCTTTATCAAGCTCGCTTTTTTTGCGTCCGCTGGTATGATATATCTCAAGGGCGCGTATAACTCGCTTGGTGTTGTTCATGTGTATCGCTTCGGCACTTTCGGGGTCTACTTCCGCAAGCATTTTGTGAAGCTTCTCGGCACCCTCCCGCTCAAGAAGAGCACAAAGTTCAGCACGGTAAGCCTCATCGCTATCGGCAATTTCGGGAAGTCCTCCACGCAACAATGAGTCAAGGTAAAGTCCCGTGCCGCCGCATATTACGGGCATTTTTCCCCGTGATATTATATCGTCTATCGCTCTGTCTGCCAGTTTTGCATAATCGGCACACGAAAAGTTCTCCCACGGCTCAACTATGTCTATCATATGGTGTCTGACACGTGCCATTTCCTCTTCGGTAGGCTTTGCGGTGCCTATATTCATTCGTCTGTATATCTGCATGGAATCGCAGGATACAATCTCACCGCCGATTTCTTCCGCTATAGCCAAAGCAAGCGCGGATTTTCCGCCGGCTGTGGGCCCCACGATTATGGGAAGCTTTATTTTGTTTTCCAAGATCTTACCTCCTATGCAAATTAAGCTGTCTCAACCCTTTAGGGTAATAATTCTTAAGTTTTCCTCCTACCGCCTTTCCTCCGCCGAGAGTGATTGCGGAATCACCTATTTTCAAAAGCAAGGCGGTATATCCCGAAAGCTCTGCGGGAACCGCTATCTCCTCACCCGATATGTATTTAAGAATCTCATCTCCGTCAGGCACGATACGGTATTGCGACAAAAACATATTTCCGTAAGCTGTAAACCAGTGATGGTGCGGAATAATTCTTCCCTTTCTGAACTCACCCAAAGTAACGCCTGCCGACACCAAACCAAACGAAGGAAGCGGAATGCTGTTTTTTGAAAAACTTTGTAAAACAGACAGGTTGCCGCCGATAACGCAAAGCTTCTCCAAAACCTTGCCCAACGTCTCTTTCATAAACGCTTCGGCGGCGAGTTTTTCGGCTTTTTGAGGAGCAACGGTGCAGTCCTTCACAAGCTTTTCGCCCCCCTTGCCGTCTGCGTCTCGCTTTAACAGTGCCACAAACTGTCCCTCTCCGCGGCACACGTGTGGGTAAAATCTTCGGCAAAAAGCAAGCTCGGGGTGTGTTCCGTCCGACACGTCTATTCCGTCGGCAGTGTATTTTTCCACCGTTTCGTCGCATCGGCAAAGCGAAAAATCGGAATGTTCGTCAAGAAACGCCGAAACCACGTCCTCGTTTTCCTCTGTGGAATAGGTACAGGTGGAATAAAGCAGATATCCCCCCGGAGCCACGTTTTTTACCGCATTTTCTATTATTTCCGTCTGTCTTGCGGCACACATCTTTACGTTTTCGATACTCCACTCGTTTATGGCGTTGTCGTTTTTTCGGTACATTCCCTCGCCCGAGCAAGGAGCGTCCACCACAACCAGGTCGAAGAAATCGGGATACCACTCGGCTATATATTTGCTGTCAAGATTTGTGACCATCACGTTGCGGAGCCCCATTCGCTCCACGTTACCCGAAAGAATTTTGCTTCTGGCGGAAACGTACTCGTTGGAAAGCACCACGCCTCCGTTTTCGGCACAGAGTGCGGCAAGCTGAGTGGTCTTTCCTCCCGGTGCGGCGCAAAGGTCGAGAATTTTCAGATTTTCGCCGTTCCAAAACGCTTTTGGGACAGCCGCCACAGCCGACATCGCCCCGGGGTCCTGCATATAGTACGCCCCTGCGTGATGATATGGGTGCTTGCCCGCTCCCACGTCATCGGAAACTATAAATCCACCTTCTACGTATGGGATTTCTTCAAGCAGGAAGGGCGAGTTTTTTACAAACTCGCTTATATCGGTTTTGTATGTATTTACACGAAGCCCCTTAACACTTTCCTCGTTGCAGATTGCGTTACAAAAGGCATCGTATTCGCCGCCCAGCAAAGCTTTCATTCTCTCCGCAAAGGCTACAGGTAATTCAAGCATATAAACATCTCCAAAATTTTATATTTTAATTTTATCACGATGTGATGCTTTTGTCAATAACGATTGTGATAAATTATAGTTTACCGCCGAGGGGTGTGTTTGCACTCGCCAAGTACAGAAAGTTTTTTTGCGGAGCTTTTTTGCAAAAAAGCGACCTCTTGTGCCCGCAGGCACTCGGCGTTTTCTTTGTGAGCTTTCTTTTGCGCCTTTTGTGTCAAAAGAAAGCGGAGTTCCGAATTGTGCCTTACAAAACCGCTGTAGACCTACAGAAATAAAGCTATCCAAGCCGTTAGTCCACTTTTTCTTTTTGAAGCCAAAGGCGCAAAAAGAAAAAGTTCGCAAAAAGAAAAACGCCGTTTGGGGAGTTTCGCTCACTGCGGTGAGCGACAAGGCTTATGCAGCCTTGACTCGCACCCACTGGCGTGGGGGCTCTTATGGGTGCGGTGCGAACACATCCCTCGCCGCTAAACTATAATTTA
>JAFTLM010000393.1 GCA_017455945.1 Clostridia bacterium
GCCTCGGTTATTCCAATTTCCTCGGTTACACAACCGACAACGAGCTTCCTATGCAAAAGGATATGCTTAACGATTACCTCAACGTCTCTCCCGGAAACAAGGTGAACAGGTATTCGTATGCTTGCTCCTGGTACTGGTTCGTACAGATGACGGGTAAGGAGAAGCCTACAAACGAGGATATTACCGAGGAGCTCAGACAGCTCTTCCGCGGCTTCGTTTGGGACAGATACTATAACGTTGTCTGCACGGCTATAAGAAAGTATGACCCCAACCATATGATTCTCGGTACAAGATTCCTTACAAGTGTTAAGGACGCACCCTGGGTTCTCCGCTTCGCCTCGCTTTATCTTGACTGTATTACCGTAAACTGGTACGGTCAGTGGGAGCCCGATGCTGAAGATATCTACGACTTTGCTGTAAACGCCGACCTTCCCTTTATGGTGACCGAGTTCTACGCAAAGGCAGAGGAGAACGAGGACGGACTTGCAAACACGTCGGGCGCGGGCTTCTTCGTAAAGACCCAGCAGGACAGAGCCGACCACTATCAGTCATTTACACTCAGACTTCTTGAGGCTAAGAACTGCATAGGCTGGCACTGGTTCCAGTACACCGATAACGACCCGACGGGCAATCCCACCGACGTTTCGAGTATCGACGCAAATAAGGGTATAGTTTCCAATACCCATACCGAGTATACCGACCTTACCGACGATATGATGGATATCAATAAGAACGTGTATACACTCATTAAATATTTCGATGCGAAGTACGCTGAATAAGCACCTGACCGAGTCCTCGCCGGACGGGCTTAATGCCTTCGGCGTTCACGTAATATAGTTGGTACAAACATATCCGTCGCAATACGAAAAACCTCGGCTTAACACCGAGGTTTTTCTTGTAACTGTTTCGTGAGGGCGGATGGGGTGGCGGTCCCCAGCCGCCTGCGGTAGTACGCTCCGACAGCAATAAATGGTTCCCAACCATTAATTAGCCCAACAAACTCGTCGGTGTTCAGCCGACGAGTGAACGGCAACGCACAAAACAATCAAAAAACTTTCATTAGGAAGGTTTTTTGCGGAGCTTTTTTGCAAAAAAGCGACCCGTTCCCCCGTTCTCTCCGCCGCCAAACTATAATTTAATTTATATGTTAAACTTGCTACAATTGTATATAAAAATTGCTTTTTTGTACAAAAGTATTTACAAATATAAAAAAATATTGTATAATAAAACCATAAATCATTAAGGAGAATGTATATGAAAAAAGTATTACTTCTTTTGTTGGTTGGCATTATGCTGCTCCAAGCTGCCTGTGCGGCGGCTCCTGCCGAAAAGGTAACTACGGGCACCGTGCTTTCAAACGACGATGTCGTTAAAACGGCGGCAGAAGATGTCAAGACCGTCTACACCTCCGAATACGCATACGTGCGTGGGGGAGGCGAGTGGAAAGACAAAAACTGGCACGATATCCTCGCGGAGAGAGGAAGAGCACCTATGCTCATATTGAAAAACGGCTTGTCCGGCACCAATGTTACTCGCCTTGCGTTGCTTAAATTCGACCTTTCGGAGCTTAAAGCCGAGGACGTTGGAAGCGTTATGCTGGCGGTGAAATTTACCGACATACAAAAGGACGTTGACGTTCCTTTTGCTGTGTATATGGTGTCCAGCGAGTGGGAGGAGAGCAAGGTTACTTATTCGACTCAACCCAAGAAAACAAACGGGTCTCCCATTGATTCGGGAGTGGTTTTTGAAAAGGGGATGGCTAACGTCACTTCGGCGGTTCTCAGTGCACTGAAAAACGGTGAAAAGCAGGTGAGCTTTTTGCTTGTCCAAGAGGTAGATACCGAAACCGAGACGAAGATAGAGTTTTCAAAGCTTAAAGATGGCGAAATGCCGAAGCTTGTCGTAAGCGATGAGCCAAGCGATAAGCCCACCGAATTGCCCAAAGGCGGCACTACCGAAAAGGAGGAACAAGCTGTGAGACGCTTTTATACTACCGAATATGCTTACGTCAGAGGAGGCTCCAAGTTTGCCAACAAGGATTGGCATACCATTAACAGCGAAAACAACCTTGATGAAAATCTGCTTTACTTGAAGAATGGCTTGCAGACCGGTGACGTAGCACGCCGTGCGTTTTTCCGCTTTGACATTTCGGGACTTGACGTCAGAGACGTGGGATATGCCGAGCTTTGTTTCAAGTTTTCTGCAATAGAATCCTCTAAAGAGGTGCATTTTGACGTATATCTGGTTGATGATAACTGGGATGGTGACACGGTAACGTGGAATACTCAACCCAAGAAGCTTAATGAATCACCCGTAATTTTCAACGCAGTGTTTGGAATACTTGCAAAGGTTGATGCCACCGAGTTTATCGAAGATATGATTTTTGATGGCAAGACTAAGTTTTCTCTTATGCTTGTGCAGGTAGACGAGACCGATGTCGTTACCAAGATCAGTGTCGGCAAGTCTGCGGGGTCTGCGCTTCCTCACTTTAAGGTATATGCGGATAAGAGTGCGGGCGAAACGACTTACGTAAAACAGTTAGTTGAAGACGAGACAGAAAACAAGGCTATCTGGGACAGAGCAAAGCAGATGTACGACGAATGGTACGCCCGCTACTTGGTTATGAAAGAGAAACCGCTTTCAAATCCTACACTTATCGAATCGGATAAGAGTGAGTTCGGACTTACCGTAATGTCTCCCGGATCCAATCCTGCGGGCTCTATGATTGCAAGAGCTACAAGAACGGTTGATCAGCTTAAAGGCTTTTTCGAAAAAGAAACCGAGCTTGACGTATACGGCGGACTTGTGGACAATTCTCTTCGTCAGGAGGTAACAGGATTCTTCTACACCAAAAAGATTGGCGACAGATGGTGGGTAATAGATCCTCTCGGATATCCTGTTGTGCTCAGATGCGTCAGCGGTGTTACCGTTGCTTACCAGGGTGCTCCTACACAGAAAGCCGCTGTTCTTTCTAAGTACGGTAATAGCGAAAGATGGGCAATATCGGTTACCAGACACCTTAAGGACGACCTTGGCTTTAACTGCCACTCCACTTCGGACGACGAGATATACGGCGTAGTTGACGGACTTGCATATTTCAAACGTTTTGGTGCGATGAGCAGTTACGCCAGTGCTCAGGGAATCAACGCCGGTCAAGGCGGTCAGGCTAAATTCTCCGAGAACAACACAATGCCCGTGTTTGACCCGGGATTTGAGGTGCGTGTTGAACAAAACGCAAAATCAAATGCGGTTCCGGACGACAAGAATATGATTGCCTATATTACCGATAACGAGCTTCCTATGGGGCTTACTATGCTCCGCGATTATTTGACGGTTGACCCCTACAAGGAAGTAAACCGTTACTCTTACGCTACAGCGTGGTATTGGGTGACTCAGATGACAGGCAAGGAAAACGTGACCGATGCCGATATTACCGAAGAGCTTATGGATATTTTCCGAGGCTTCGTCTGGGACAGATATTATTACGTGGTTACTACCGCCATCGAGAAATATGACCCCAATCACCTCTACGCCGGCACAAAGTATCTCAACGGGGTCAAGGAGTCCGAGTGGGTGATCCGAGTTTCTGCCGAGTACGTGGATATTCTTACCATAAACTGGTACGGTGCGTGGGAGCCTCAGGCTGAATTTATCTATGACTTTGCGAAATATGCAGACACTCCCTTTATGGTTACCGAGTTTTACGCAAAATCGTCTCAGACGTTCGATAATCTTGCTTGCAAAGATGGCGCGGGCTTCTTCGTGAAGACACAGGCTGACAGAGGACTGTTCTATCAGAACTATACCTTGCGTTTGCTTGAGGCGAAGAACTGCGTGGGATGGCAGTGGTTCCAGTATACCGATAACGACCCTGCGGGCAATCCCACCGACATTTCCAGCCGCGATGCCAATAAGGGTATAGTCAATAACAGGCACGAGGAATATACCGAGCTTACAGACGATATGACGGTTATAAATAAAAACGTGTATAACCTTATAGAATACTTCGATAACAAATAAAAGTTGCGGACGCTTTTTGAGCGTCCGCAAAATTTTTGGCTTCTAATATGCAAAAAGATGCTAATTTTTCAATCTGTCTATGGCGTTCTGAAGTATTATCTGAGCCGAAAGGGTGTCTATTACGCCCTTTCTTTTTTTACCCCTGGTGTTGGTTTCGTTGAGGTAACGCGAAGCCGCCATCGTTGACATTCGCTCGTCAAAAAGAGCGATAGGGACCTCCGGGAGGCGTTCCTCCAACAGCTTTGCAAATTCTTCGGCGCGTGCCGCGCGGGGACCTCTGCTTCCATCCATATTAATAGGAAGCCCGACCACAACGGCGGAAGCCGAATTTTCCAAAGCTATCCGAGCTACCTCGTCGGCTGTTTTTACTATTCCGCCCGGGCTTATGTAGCCTATTCCCGAAGCGAGGAATCTGCTTTCGTCGGATATTGCCAGCCCCGTTCGCGTGTCACCGAAATCCACGCCCAGTACACGTCCGCTTGTTTGTTTGATTTTTTTCATTATTATATATCTCCCATATTTTTCAACGTCTGCCTATAGTATACCTCATTTTTTTCAAAAAGTAAATATTTTTTTCACAAGTTGAATAAAAAATCCCGCGATGGCAAAAATAATAATACAGACAAACCTCAAAGGAGATGCAAAAATGAATAAGTTCAAAAATTCCAAGCTTGTGCAGAACATCAAAGAAAACCGCGCAGTGTATATAACGGCCCTTACGTTGCTTGTGGCGTTGGCTGTAATAATTACGCTTACCGCGGTTGCAAACCGTTCGAAAAAGCCGGTTGAAACCGACCCTCCCACAGTTACCCCTACCGAAACCGATCCTCCCAAAACCGATAAGCCCGACACCGAGGTTATTGACAGACTTCCAAGCTTTTCATTACCCGTAAGCGGAAAGCTGTCAAAGGCTCACGATTCCGAACTCCAGGTCTTTTCCAACACTATGCAGGACTACCGCGTTCATCTCGGACTTGACATCTGTGCCGAGGAGAACAGTGTGGTTTGTGCCGCGGCAGACGGTACGGTTGCGGAGATCTGGGAGGACGATATGATGGGGCAGTGTGTTGCGATAACTCATTCGGGAGACGCTGTCAGCGTTTACAAAAACCTTAGTCTTACTCTTCCCGACGGACTAAGGCGGGAACTAAGATAAAGGCGGGCGAGACCATAGGATATGTGGGAGATACCGCAATGACGGAACTGGCAGATGAGCCACACCTCCATTTTGAAATGACCGTTTCGGGTATACAGGTGGACCCGATGGATTATTTCGGTGCCGATGCCGTTGCCACTCTTGCGCAGGATACCTCTTATGAAAGCTCGATAAACGAATAACCCCAAAAAGGAATGTGCGAAAGCCATTCCTTTTTTGCTGTTGTGACAAATTATAGTTTACCGCCTGGCCGGCGGGGGCGAATGCCTTCGGCGTTCACGTAATATGATTGGTGCGAACATATCCGTCGCACTCCGAAAAATGTCGGCTCGACACCACCATTTTTCTTGTAACTGTTTCGTGAGGGCGGATGGGCATGTTGCGAAGCAACTTGTGAGCGAGGCGGGTGGTGAGTCCCCAGCCGCCTGCGGCAGTACGCACCGACAGCAATCTAAAGCTCCCAATCATTAGCCCAACAAACTCGTCGGTGTTCAGCCGACGAGTGAACGGCAACGCACAAAACAATCAAAAAACTTTCATTAGGAAGGTTTTTTGCGGAGCTTTTTTGCAAAAAAGCGACC